>JAITPD010000011.1 GCA_031289615.1 Lactobacillaceae bacterium
TCAAGCTGCCTGAAAGATATTCTTGCACAACTGTAACTTTCTGTTCAAAACTATATTTTGTCATAATAAAAGGGCTCCAAGTTGGTTAGATTTTGTCTAACTTTTTTGGAGCCCTTCAAGTAAAATTTCTCTATCTAAGCTTTCTCGATTATTATTTTCTCAATTCTTCAACAATTGTTTCCAAATGTGAACCATGTGAAGCCTTCAGCAAAACTAGATCGTGCGGATACAGGGTAGCTTTTAAAGCCTTTGTCAGTTCAGTTTTTTGATTGCCAGCATAATGATGAATTTGTGATGGATTGTATTTATCAACAAGAGCATCAGCCAAATTTTGCATCAGCTCACCAATTAAGAAAACTTCAGTAACTTGGGTCGGATCGAGTGATGCAGCAATATCGGCATGCAACTGAGGCCCCGCTGTTCCTAATTCAAGCATGTCACCAAGTACGACAATCTTTTTACCGGTTGTGTGCACCGTCGTTTGAAAAAAATTAAGGACTTCTTTCATCGCCGTTGGATTAGCGTTGTACACGTCACTTAAAATTTCACCGCCATAGTTTCCTTGAATCCATTCTGTCCGGTTCTCAGTCACAGGTGCATTTTCTAAGGCTTCTGCAATTTTTTCATCTGAAATTCCAAGCAAGTGACCGACAGAAATTGCTGCTAAAGCATTGTCGACATTGTAACGGCCAGTCAAAGGGAGAGTGAAGCGCGTGTTCGATTGATTGGTAATGAATGAGGCAGAAACGGGAGTGAGTTCAATTTCTGTTGCGAACAATTGATTGTCAGACTTGAGACCAAATGTACTTGTTTTCAAATTATTATGCTTCTCAGCACGTTCAACTAATAGCGGTTCGTCGCCGTTATAGACAAGTGTGCCACCTGGACGTAACCCGTTGACGATTTCAATTTTTCCATCCGCAATCCGATCGCGCGTTTTGAAAAACTCAATGTGCGCTTCACCAATCATCGTGAGGACTGCAATGTCAGGTTGGATCATATTAGAAAGAATATCCAAATCTCCGAGGCGATCCATCCCAAATTCAATGACCAAAAGCTCAGTGTCTTCTGGCATAGCAAGAATTGTTGTTGGAACTCCGATTTCATTGTTAAAATTTTGCGGAGTTTTGACGGTCTTAAAAGTAGTAGCTCCAATCGCAGCAGTAAAGTCTTTGGTCGTTGTTTTTCCGTTCGAACCAGAAATTGCAACGACTTTTGGATTAATCTGATGGAGATAATGAATCGCTAATTTTTGAAAGGCTTTGAGTGTGTCTTGCACAACGATGGTCGGAAAGTTAGTTGGTGTATTTTGATGATCTCCGGCCCACAAAGTTGCGCTGGCATGATTATCAATAGCTCCTTGAATGAAATTGTGGCCATCATTACCCCATGTGATCGGAACGAAAAGGCTACCGGCAGTTGCTTTACGTCCATCAAAAACAACATTGGTAATAGAAGAATCAGCTGTATTAATTAATTCGCCACCGACAATTTCGGCGACTTCTTGAATTGAATATTTCATGATATTTGCTCCAAAGTTTGTTTAATGTGTAGTAATAAATCGCTCCGGTCACGAAGACAAGCCCGATTTGAAATTAAGGTTTACGAATGCATTGTGCTTTGGTCGATCAGATTATAATAATAGCATTATGCTCATAGTTCTATTTTACCAAATTTTATTGGTTTAATTCTGCTATAATTAAGTATAAATTTAAAAAATATGATTTATCAAATAAAGAGGTAAAAACACGCATGGCAAAAGAAATTGGAATTGACTTAGGAACGGCCAACGTTTTGGTATTCGTTGAGGGTGAAGGCATTGTTTTGAACGAACCATCTGTTGTTGCGGTTGACGTGAAAACGGATAAAGTTTTGGCGGTTGGAACTGAGGCGTATCAAATGGTTGGCCGGACTCCCGGTAATATTCGCGCGGTTCGTCCTCTAAAAGATGGAGTGATTTCTGATTTTGATATGACCGAAGCAATGTTGGCATATTTCATTAAGAAGTTAAATGTAAAGGGTGTGATGTCACGCCCAAATATCATGGTCGCTGCACCAACTAATATTACTGAAATTGAACGTAAAGCTATTATGCAAGCTGCTGAAAAAGTTGGTGGGGCAAAGGTTTATTTGGAATATGAACCAAAAGTTGCAGCTATTGGAGCCGGCCTAAACATTTTCTCACCAATCGCATCAATGGTGATTGACATGGGAGGTGGAACTTCTGACATCGCCGTGCTTTCATTGGGTGACATCGTTTCTGCGCGCTCAATTCGAGTGGCTGGAGACAAACTTAATGCTGATATTGCTAACTTTACTAAGCGCAAGCATGGTTTGCAAATTGGTGAACGAACTGCTGAACAAATTAAAATTACGATTGGAAATGCAATTCAAGAAGATGAACCAACAGTGATGACGATTCGTGGACGTGATACGTATGATGGAATGCCTCAATCAGTTGATATTGATTCAAATGAAATTGAAGAAGCATTGCGCGATTCATTGCGTCAAATTGTTGGAGCAGCTCATGAAGTTTTGGCTGAGATTCAACCAGAATTGGCAGCTGACATTATTGACCGCGGAATTGTCCTCACAGGTGGAGGAGCTTTGCTTAAAAATATTGACAAGCTCATCTCAAAGGAACTTGGTGTGCCCGTTTTGATTGCGGATCACCCGCTTGATAACGTGGCGCGTGGTGCTGGTGAGTTGCTGGAGCATATGCACGATTAAAAATGGAGTGCGACAAGGGGCGTTTAAAACTATCGGGATAAGTTAATTTTCATGTTTGCTGCCAAAGCGTAGCGACGCAGTGGATATGAAAAATGACTTATAACCGAAGTTTTGCCACTTGGAACACGATTAATTAAGAGCATGAAAAGGAGAAAACATGGCAACACGTAAAAACAAAGCCATTGATGTTGAAATCAATGATTTGGGTAATCAAATTAGTGAAGTGAAAATCAACAAAAATGTTTTAGGTAAGATTGATGAATCTGCAACCCCAATCAAAGTCAACGTTGGGCCAAACAATACCCAAGTAGTTAAGACTTTTGATGAAGGCGTAGAAGTTTTAATTGCCGAATATAATTTACACCACTAAAGGAGTTTTTGATTCATGGCAAAGCGTTTGTTCGGTGGCAAAGGTGAAATTGACTGGAGTATTATCTTCGTAGTTTTGATGCTGGCCTTAATTGGGTTAGCATCTGTTTACGTTGCAGCTAGTCATGATAGCAACACAACAAGCCCCCTAAGAATGGTTTTAATGCAGACAATCTGGTATTCCTTGGGGATTATTGCAGTTGTTTTCATTATGCAATTTGATTCAGAACGGCTTTGGCGCCTATCACCATATATCTTTGGTGTGGGAATCTTTTTAATGGTCGCAGTCCTGATCTTTTACAGTCGCTCGTACTACGACCAGACTGGTGGTAAATCTTGGTTTGCCATTGGTTCACTGACATTTCAGCCGTCCGAAGTCATGAAGCCAGCGTTTATCATGATGTTGGCCCGCGTCATTGCATTGCACAATTTGAAGTTTGCTGATCATAATTGGGAAAACGACAAAGTATTGATTGGTAAAATTATTTTGGTGAGCGTTCCAGTCTTGATTTTAGTTTTGCTACAACATGACTTTGGAACAATGCTAGTGTTCGTCGCGATTATCTTTGGAATGACTCTTGTTTCTGGAATTTCATGGACAATTTTGGGACCAATTATCGGAGCAGTAGCGGCTCTTGGAACTGCTGCAATTATGTTGGTTGCCAGCACAAGTGGGCGTGAGGTGCTTGGACATTTTGGGTTCAAAGCGTATCAGTTTGCTCGAATTGATGCGTGGCTCCATCCAGAGGGGGACACATCAAATTCTGCCTATCAACTTTGGCAATCAATGACTGCGATTGGGTCAGGGGGCTTAACTGGGACTGGTTTTAACGTTTCGCACGTCAATGTTCCGGTCCGCGAATCAGACATGATTTTCTCTGTGATTGGCGAGAATTTTGGATTCGTTGGTTCACTGTTGCTGTTGCTATTGTATTTCCTCTTAATTTACCGCATCTTCCAGGTCGTCATTGATACGTCAAACCAATTTTATGCGTACATTGCTGCCGGAGTTGTGATGATGCTTCTATTCCACATTTTTGAAAATATCGGAATGAGTATTGGATTAGTACCATTGACTGGAATTCCATTGCCGTTTGTCTCACAAGGTGGTTCGGCATTGGTCGGAAACATGCTTGGAATTGGCTTGGTGATGTCGATGAGATACCACAACAAGAAGTACACGTTATCAGGTCAGGAAGGATTTGCATAATGTTAAAAATTGGCTTTATTGGTGCTGGAAATATGGCGCAGGCGATGATTCAAGGGTGGTCTAGTTTGGATGAAGTGCGTCAGGCTGTCTACTCACCTCATTCGGCAAAAGCAGTGGCGCAAAAACTAGGCATTGAAGCTGTCGAGACTGCGGCAGAATTAGTCCAAATGAGCGACTTGGTAGTTATTGCGACTCCGCCTGCTCAGCTAGCAGAAGTGGCGGCAGAAATTAAACCATTTCTCTCTGGAAAAGTGGTGATCTCAATTTTGGGTGGCGTTTCGCTAAGTAAGCTGGCAGAACAGTTGGGCGTTGACACGTTAATTATTCGAGCTTTGCCAAACGTGAATGTTGCCGTTCAACAAGGTTACACAGCCATGGCCGTTAGTGCAACCGTGGATGTTGAAGTCAAAGGAGCCGTGTTTGGATTGTTAACGGTTCTTGGACGCGTTGATGAATTTGCGGAAGCTCAATTTGGCGCTGTGAGTGCTCTGGCTGGATCTGGCCCAGCATTTGTGGCAGGATTCATCCAAGCACTTAGCGCGGCTGGTATCACGGCAGGAATTGATGCTGAGACAGCCGAACAGTTGGCGATTCAAACTGCGCAAGGAACATTGGCAAAGATGACGCAAGATAAGTTGGCACCACGCGAATTGGCGGAGCAAGTGATGACGCCAGGTGGTTCGACTGCAGCAGGTTGGCAAGTGATGGAAGACCAAAATCTTGTTCAGCTGGTGTCAGATGTGATTCAAGCAACGATGAAAAAGAATGCTGAATTCGAGTAAATTTGCTACGTGAAAAAAGTAATTTTAAACTTATTTGAATTTGGGGCTTGCATTAAGTCCGAATTCTTGGTAAGATATTATCTGTTGTTAAATGACAACGGATAATCATGGCCCATTGGTCAAGCGGTTAAGACTCCGGTTTTTCACACCGGCATCCAGGGTTCAACTCCCTGATGGGCTATCGCTTAAAGCGACATCATTTTGTTAAGATGATGTCGTTTTTGTTTGCTTAGATTAATGTATTTGCAAATTGAATGCGCTATACTATAAGATATGTAAAGTGTACTGTCCGCCATCGCTGCATTATGGTGCGGTCAGTCGTAAAAAATAAAAATTATAAAATCAGCTTACCCATGGAGGAAGTTATTGTGTATATTTTAATTGCTATCGGCGTAATTTTATTGCTAATTGCGGGCGTGACTTATTATAAAACTCGGATTTTGCGCTGGATTTTTATCATTATCGGGCTAGTACTGGTTATCGGAAGTTCAATTGGACTTAACCTCGCGCAACATGGTCATTTTTTGATGCAAAAGAATGAAACAATTGAAACACATAAGCTTGGTTCTAAGACGGAAGTAGCTGGTAAGTCGTTTATTGTGACAACGCAAACTAAGGCCGGAAAATTTGAATATCATTATATGCTGAACGGGAAGAGTTATCGGACGATGCCAGCTAACGGAACGACACGGGTTGTAACTGGTAAAAAGGCGCAACTAGAAGAAAAGATTGTTTCATACAGCGCCAACAACATTGTTTCAAAGTTTATGCTAGTTGGTCTGCCTACATCAACGCCGGCTGACAGTACGTACACTTTTGAGCTTCCAAAGGATTGGTATATTATTTCTGACCAACAAAATACAGAGATCCAAAAAATGGTAGATGATTCAAAAGCTGGTCTAGAAGATAAGATTAAAGACAGTGTGACTAAAGCTGTGCAAGATGCCGTTGCTTCAAATCCAGATTATTTAACTGACACAAACGCGCAAAAGCAAACGCAAGATGATATTGTTAAACAAGTCACAGGTGAAATTAATGATCAATTGGCCAAAGATGTTGAGGCGAAGTTAAAGTCTTGGAATTTAGAGAAGTAATCGAGCACTTTACTAGGGGAGAGAGTAATGAAGTACAAATTCGACTTAATAATCACCGGTTCATCGGTTCACATTACGACAATTGATGAAAATGGTAATCAAAATGTGCGTAATCTTCAGTATTCTGATGAGACACAACAAAAGATGCAGAAGTTAGATGCTTCACAATTGGTGGTGCTTTTAGAAAAAACAATTAAGGAATTAATTGACGAGCTGCCAAAACGTTCAGAGATTACTGAAATTAAGTTACGCGAATCCTTAGATGCATGGTTGTTTATGGATGCTGATGGAACGATGTTATTAAATCAGTATTTGAACGTCACTGAGTTAGATAAATTACAAGGCTATTTAAAAGCTTTGAAGCTCAACGGTGTCATTGACCAACTAGAGGCTAAATCAGGAGTCATGATTTCAACTGAGACGCCCTTAATATTTGCTTTGTGGTTTAAAAATGAGCAGCGACACTTGTTAAGTCATTTGAAATACCTTAGTAGCATGCATGAATATATACATTTTGCTTGGACGGGAAAAAATCAAATTACTCCACATTTGGCTGCACGAACCGGTATGTTTGATTTAGAGCACAACACTTGGAATCCACAAGCATTAGCATTGGTTGAGATGTCAGAAGATATTTTGCCAGAAGTAGTGACGGATGATCAAATTGTCACAAACTTATTGCCTGAAGTTATTGAACGTTTGGGAGTATCAAAGCATACCCAAGTTCACTGGTAAGGCGTATAATAATAAAGTTACCGGGGATGCGATTAGTCAAGGAAGTAAGGAACCTAGGACTGTTGAACTTTTGGGAGAAGGGTGCAATGCCCTGTCGTCCGGTAATTGTTACAGTTTGGAGGTGAAGAAACCAAGCTGTAGCAGGATGAGGATTGAGTTTAATGGGCTCAATCTGATGGAAAAGAAGATTAGTCGTGGTGGTGGATCGACTAATTGGACATGGTGGACAGAGATGGGGACATCTCAAATGAATGGCACACGCTCATTTAGTGAGAAGTGCCATTTTTATTTGTCTAACGCGTAGAGCTTGTTATGTCATATTGTTCTTTTGTTGATCAGCTTCGGTAAAGATTCTTTACGTTCGGATTTCCCTACACGAATGGGACCGTGTCGCCACTTACTATCATTATTGAAAAGTAACCACGCAAGTTAAAAATGACCAAGATGATGCATAATTAGCACTATGCGATATTTCAATTTGGTGAAAATGGTTACGATAACATTTGCTGAAAAAGTAGTAGATTGTGAAAAAATTCAAAAAATATGACAAAAAACATTGTTAGAACGGCTTGCAACTTGTGAAAATTTAGAGTATAACAATAGATGTAAGCGAATATGTAAGCGGTTACAAGAAATTAGTTTGTTCATTCGGGGAGGAAAGAAAAATGTCAAACACTAAAGTAAAGTATGATGCTAGCACGAAGATTCCTGCTGCTGTTGCAATGATGAAGGTAATTGAGGCTTGGGGCGTCAATAATATTTATGGCTATCCAGGTGGTTCATTTAGTTCAACAATGCACGCACTGGATGTTGAAAAGGACAATATTAATTTCGTTCATATTCGGCACGAACAAGTTGGAGCGTTGGCCGCTTCTGCAGAGGCGAAGTTGACTGGTAAGCTCGGAGTGGCCTTTGGTTCAGCTGGACCAGGAGCAGTCAATTTGTTGGATGGACTCTACGATGCTCGCGAAGATCATGCACCTGTTTTGGCTTTGGTGGGACAAGTTCCTTCGACTAAGATGAACTATGATTTCTTCCAAGAATTTAACGAAGCACCAATTTTTGATGACGTTTCAGTTTATAACCGGACTGTGATGAATGCCGAAAGTTTGCCATACGTGGTTGATAAGGCAATTCGCATGGCCTATAAGCATCAAGGAGTTGCAGTGGTCGTAATCCCAGTTGATTTTGGTTGGGAAGAGATTGATGATATTCCTTACGAATCAGCGACATCATATCATCCGGCTGATCAAGCAAAGTTATTGCCACAACCAACAACGGACGAGATTAATACGGCGTTGGCAATGATTAAAGCAGCCAAGGCACCAGTCTTCCACGTTGGTCGTGGAGCGTTTGGAGCCTCAGAAGAGTTGATGAAGGTGTCAGAGAAGTTGCAGATTCCTATCATTACGACTGCCTTAGCTAAGGGAATTATTCCTGACAGCTATGTTGGTAACTTAGGATTGGTCAATCGAGCTGGCTCAATTTCGGCGAATGAAGCCTTGAACAATGCTGACTTGGTAATTGCAATTGGAAATGACTTCCCGTTTGCGGAAAACGTTTATACCAGTCATCCATTCCAGTTTATTCAAGTCGACATTGATAGTTCTGTAATTGGGGCGCATCATCATGTTGATTTGGGAATTGAAGCCGATGGACCTTCATTCATCAAGGCGTTGTTAGAGCAAAGTGAAGAAGCACCAAAGTCAAAAATTTATGAAGCCGAGTTGGCGCAAAATAAGGATTGGCGTGCTTATTTGAAGAAGTTGATGGATAAGGAAACGAATCCAATTGAGTACGAACAAGTTTACAAGCAAATTGCGCGAATTGCTGAAGATGATGCTGTCTTTGGAATTGATGTCGGAGATAATGTGGTTAACACTGTTCGTTTCTTGGATGTTAAGCCACAACAAAAGTGGACGACTTCTGCATTGTTTGCCACGATGGGTTATGGGGTGCCAGCAGCGATTGCCGGTAAGTTAGCCTTCCCAGAGCGACAGGTCTTTAATATTGCTGGTGATGGAGCGTTCTCAATGGTGATGCAAGATTTGTTGACTGAGACATTGCACGAGTTGCCAATTATCAATATCATTACGTCAAACAAGACTTTGAGCTTTATCAAGAATTCACAAGCTGATTTACCAATGAATCCATCTGGTGTTGATATTCTTGATGCCGATTATGCCAAGATTGCTGAAGGAATGGGTGTCGTTGGCATTAGCGTCCATACTTTCGCGGAATTGGCACCAGCGTTTGATAAGGCAGTTGCTACAACGAAAGAAGGTCGGCCAGTTTTGCTTGATATTAAGATTAGGGACAAGCGTGGTTTCCCAGTTGAAGCGATGGATATGGATCCAGAAAAGACGTCACAAGCTTCTGTTGATGCCTTTAAGGAAAAGTATGACGCGATGGAGCTTAAGCCATTGAAGGATTATTTTGCTGAATATGGTGTGGAGCTTTAGAAAATATAATTGTGGTCTTGAGCCCTCCAACTTGAGAACATAATGTTGATGAATTTTTTCATCCAAATGATACTAAGGAAAAATCTTGGTATCATTTTTATTTTCCAATTGAATGTGCTTTCTATCGTTCCAAAAATTATGGTATGCTTATTTTAGATTAAAGTGGAGGCACGACAATGAAGTTAATTTCATGGAACATTGACAGTATCAACGCAGCAGTTGAGCACAAATCACCCCGCGGAGAAATGACCTGGGATGTCTTGAATCAGCTGGCAGAACTGCAACCGGATGTCTTGGCGATTCAGGAAACAAAGGCTAAAGTGACAGGTCTGACTAAGAAACAGGCGACCGCTTTAGATGAATTATTTCCGGGTTATCATCGTTATTTAAATGTTAGTAATGGCCGTCCGGGTTATTCGGGGACAATGATGTTGAGCAAAGTTGAACCGATCAATGTTGAATATCCTGAAATTGGTGCGCCGGGTGAAATGGACTTAGAAGGCCGGATTATCACGTTGGAATTTGCTGATTTGTTTGTGTCGACGGTGTACACTCCTAACTCTGGCTCAGAACTAGCGCGCCTAGATGATCGCCAAGCTTGGGATGATGCATATCGCGCTTATGTAAAAAATTTGGATGCCAAGAAGCCAGTGATCTTTAGCGGTGATTTTAACGTTGCGCACCAAGAGATTGATTTGAAGAATCCAAAGTCTAATCAACGTTCTGCTGGCTTTACAGATGAAGAGCGGGCGAAATTTACAGAGCTGCTGGATGCTGGCTTCATTGACACGTTCCGCACACTCAATCCTGACACGACGGATGTCTATACGTGGTGGGCGCAGATTAGTAAGACTTCTAAGATTAATAACAGCGGTTGGCGAATTGACTATTACTTGGCTTCAAAGCGTTTGCAAGAACAGCTACAAAGCTTCCAAGTTGTTAATACTGGGCTACGGCAAGACCATGCGCCGATTGTGGCAGAATTTAATTTATAAACACAGACAAAAACGGTTGTTCGCGCAATCGTTTTTATTGTGGAAGCACGCATGATGACCCTAATCATTTACCATATGAAAAATTAAGTTATATAATTGTCCTTGTAGAGAAAAGTGTAAGCGGTTGCAATTTACAACCTGTAACATAAAAGGGAGATGTAAAAAATGGCAGAGACAATTAACGCCGGTGTTGCAATGGTTAAGGTACTTGAGGCCTGGGGTGTCAAGCATATTTATGGTATTCCTGGTGGATCAATTAATTCCACGATGAATGCTTTAGCGGAAGAAAAAGATCAGATTAAATATATTCAAGTTCGGCATGAGGAAGCTGGGGCCATGGCTGCAGCGGCTGATGCCAAGTTAACTGGTAAGATTGGGGTCGCCTTTGGTTCAGCTGGGCCTGGCGGAACCCATTTGTTAAACGGGTTGTATGATGCGCGTGAAGATCACGTTCCAGTTTTGGCTTTGGTTGGTCAATTTGGAACTGGTGGTATGAACATGGATACGTTCCAGGAAATGAATGAGAATCCAATTTATGCTGATGTTTCAGTTTATAATGTGACTGTCATGACTGCTGAGTCGTTGCCACACGTGATTGATGAAGCGATCCGGCGCGCATATGCCGGTAAGGGTGTGGCAGTTGTGCAAATTCCAACTGATTTGCCAACGCACGAAATTCCAGCCGAGTCGTGGTATGCTTCAGCGAACTCATATAATGAACCAATTTATCCAGTGATTGAAGATGAAAAAATTAATGAAGCTGTTGAAATTTTGACCAATGCTGAGCGCCCATTGATTTACTTTGGAATTGGAACGCGTAAAGCCAGTGTAGAGCTAGTCGAGTTGTCAAAGAAGTTAAAGATTCCTTTGATGAACACTGCGATTGCAAAGGGTATTGTGCCAGATGACTACGAAGCTTTGTTGGGGTCAGCTAATCGGGTTTCACAAAAGCCTGGGAATGAAGCTTTGCACCAAGCTGATGCAGTTTTGTTCATTGGAAATAATTATCCATTTGCTGAAGTTACCAATGCATTTAAGAATACTAAGAAGTTTATCCAAGTTGATATTGATTCGTTGAAGCTTGGTAAGCGCCACAAGACGGATGTGGCGATTCTTGGGGATTCAAAGACAGCGTTGCGCCAAATGATGGATGCAAGTACTGAAAAGGCAGAGACACCTTGGTGGCGGGCGAACATTGCTAACCTGAAGAATTGGCAGGCATATATGACGATGCTCGAAGACAAGACTGAGGGCGATTTGCAATTGTATCAAGTCTTTAAGCAGATTAACCGAATTGCAGAAGAGGATGCTGTGTTCTCAGTTGATGTTGGGGATGTCACGCAGACTTCAGTGCGCCATTTGCATTTGAATGGAAAGCAACCATGGTTCACGTCAGCGTTGTTTGCGACGATGGGGGTTGGTATCCCAGGAGCGATTGCGGCCAAGTTGCAGTACCCTGACCGGCAAGTATTTAGCTTGGTCGGTGATGGAGCGATGGCAATGAATGGGCAAGATCTCGTGACGCAAAAGACGTATGGTTTGAATGCGATTAATGTGATCTTTACGAATCACCAATTCGGTTTCATTACAGACGAGCAAGAAGACGCCGGAATGAGGGAACGCATTGGGGTCGATTTTGAAGACATTGATTTCAGTAAGTACGCTGAAGCAATGGGAGTCAAAGGAATTCGTGTGACTAAGGTTGCCGAATTGCCAGCAGCATTTGATACCGCTTTGGCTGAGTCAAAGTCAGGTCGTCCAGTTTTGATTGACGCAGTGATCAGCAATGAGCGCCCATATCCGGTTGAAATTCAAGATTTGACATCTGATGAGTTCAAGAAGCGCTATGAAGCAGATAATTTGCAACCTTTGACTGACTATATGATGGCTGAGGGAATTGAGATTAAAGACGGAGAAGTGGCTTTGGGTGGCTTCTAGACTGCGTGAATTGATAGTTTTTAAGCACATTAACTAAACTTAATAGCTTAATGAAGTTATTTCTATAACAAATACAATTTTAAATAAGGCCTTGACACTTGGTAAGCAAGAGTTAAGGTTCTTATTTTTGGTACAAGAGCAGAGGTGATTTTTTAAATATTGTGGCGTGAAGAAAATTAATGTCGTTAATTCAAAAGTGTTAACGTTAACCGTGATTTTTTTAATACAAGGTTGTAAATAAGATGTTTTGATTTGCTAATTATACGATATACTTAACTTGTTATTAAGATATGGTACCGTCTTAAATTACATAATTGGCCTGTTGCAGTTTTATCTTAAGAAATAATACGAGGGGTATTTATTATGAAAAAGACAATTGCTGTATTTAGTGTTGTAGCTTCAACAATTCTAATTGGAACTTCTATTTTACCGAGTGTTCAAGCACATGCGAGTACTATAAATTCACAAGTTAGCCAAACTATTTATCCAAACATTGATTTTAATAATCCTGTTTTAGACAATTCAAATAGCGTCCATTATATTTTTGGAGCCGAAATATTGGCAGTAGTTAAGCTAAATAATCCTTTAGAATATGCCCAAATTCCTGATTCTGAAATACAAGCTATTCTGGAGCAGGATAATTTACGCCAAGGTGGCACATATTATAAAGACCTAGGTAACGGAAATTACCGTATTTATATTAACAGTGCAATCGTTAAGGCAATAAAATTAGGATATATGTCCGTTGCTGCTGGATTAATTGCTGCTTCTCCACTAACAGCTGGGCTTAGTGCAGCTGTTGGTACCGCAGTGGTAGGTGCTATTTCATATATTCCAGATAATCGTGGCGCATGGTTCCAATTTAGCCGTAGTCAAATGACCAGTTTTGGACAACAATAAAATGTCTAAGAAGAAATTAATGGTCGTTTCTATTTCAATGGTGCTTATAGTGTTATCTTTTCTTTTAATCAATTCGCATTGGTTAGCAGTGGCACTATTTGTTGGATTAATTATTTATTTTAAAAAAATATGATTCCATTTAGGTGGCTTGTGTATCAATTACGCAAGTTGCCTATTTTTTGAATTATAAAGTACTTGCTTCTAATAGTTAGGCCTCACCTTAATTATTTATGAGATGTTGATTTATTTGTGAAACAAAATTCAAAAGCGTTTGTCCTTTGGGCGTTAATTTATAAATAACTCGCAGTGGAATTTCTTCAACCACAGTTCTACTAATTAAATTTAAATCCAACATTTCTGCCAAACGTTCAGATAAAACTTTATGTGATAATCTGGGAAGATTATTTTGTAATTGATTAAACCCAGTTAACTCAAAGTTCTTAATTGTTATCATAATTTCTAGTGACCATTTTGAAGATAGCGTTTTTAAAATATCTTGGGTTATTTTTGAGATGTTAGTCATTACTTTGATACGCACTATTTGGTGCGCTATTCTCTTTTCGATTCAGATTGGTAAGATAATAATTGAATAGTTGCCTTCACTTTAAACAACTACATTCAATTATACAATTAATTTAATGCTATACAGAGGCTGACTAATATGAATTCTGAAAATTTGAATTTTGCTTATTTAAAAAATGATTTAACTCCAATTAGTTTTTCCTATGATGATTTACTTAAAAAACATTTGTTAGTTATCGGCCAAACAGGTAGTGGTAAAACTACCTCAGTTAAAGCGATTGTTAATGAATTACAAAAAATAAATTATACAAATATTATTTTTGACCCAACAGGCGAATACGATGATTATCAAAATAGCATTAAGATGACTCTTGGAAAAAATACGTTTATTGACATTTCTAAACTTCATGCGAAAGAATTAATAAAATTAATTGGATTGAAAACAAGTGTCAATGTCCTTAATAAAATGGAACTAGCGATTAATTCATTACGAATTCAAAATAATATTAAACACAAAACAGGTGTCTACAAAAAGATTAATAAAAAGTGGACCGACTTTAATTCTGATAATGAGCGGTTGAAATTATTCGGATATGACTACAATGTTCGGCTGTTGGCAGATCAAATCGTTCAAGAATATGTGATACCTTACGCTGATTCAAAAGCAAATTATGATTATGTTGGTCAAGAATTAGATTACGAAAATATACGTCGTGACTGGCATGAAATTTTGGCAATTAAAGCACGAGTAAATGATCCCAAAATTGTTGAATTTTTTAATTTAAAATCACACATTAAACGAGCTTTTAAAACTGAATTAACTTTTACTATCAAACAATTCGAGGCAGCTAAAAGTTTGCACCGCTCATTAGTGATAAATTTAGCACCATTACAAGATTTTGAGCATATGCAGTCAGAGATAATCTCTTTGCTGTTTAAATTTGTTCTCTTGAACCGAGCCAAAACAGAACAACGCTTCCCAGTGACAGTTGTAATTGATGAAGCACACCGTTATTTACCAAAGCAATCAAAGTTAAATCATAATGGTATTTTTCAAGTACTTCGCGAAGGAAGAAAGTTTGGTATTAATTTGATTGTCAGCACACAGTCTCCCTTGGATCTTCCTAATCGAATGAGAGGTCAATTTAGTACATTATTGGTGCATGAAATGTCAAATGAAGTTGAGATACAGTCAATTTTGGATACCCCGGATTTCATTAAAGAAATCCGTAGCTTAGCAGTTGGCGAGGCTCAATTAACATTTAAATCTAGAGCAAGGTATAGCATAATCATAGAGGAACCAACGTGATTTTTAGCAACAGATTGAAACAACAAAATCAGTTATTATGAGGAGCTAAAAATGAAAATTTTAATTATTAATGGATATGAAAAACATGTTGATTCAAACGGCCAATTAAATGCAACGTTATTCAGCCGTTATATTGAACAACTTAAAAACAATAATGATATTAAAATTAGCAATATTGAAGACTATCAGCGTACCGATGAAATTAATAAATGGTTATGGGCTGATACAGTTTTAATTCAGTTTCCAATTTATTGGTTTAACATGCCTGGAAAGTTAAAGTCATACTTTGATGACATTTTTGCGTATGGCATTTTTTACGGATTAGATTATTCCATTTATGGACAAGGTGGGAAATTACAAGGTAAAAGATTTGCATTATCAACAACTTGGAATGCACCAGAAAATGTATTCAATGTACCAGACTCATTCTTTAGTGGGAAAAGTTTAGAGGACGTGCTATTGCCAGCTATTAAGACAATGGAATTCGTTGGTATTGAACCCCTCCAACCTCAATATTTAGTATCTTTTCATGATGTCGTCCATAATCCAGATATTGACAAATATCTTCATGACCAACAAGAATTCATTGAAAAGAGTTTCAAATGATTTGTATTGTTAATTTTAAAACATTGATGGATTTTGAATTACAGTTAAAGTGGCTCAATGATATTGCGAACGAAGAAATTAATTTTAAGCTACTAATCGCGCCAACGTTACCCCTTAAAAATACGCACAATAACTATGAAATCATTAGTCAAAACATTGCTGGGTTAACGCGAACTGTTGGTGAAATTTCAGGAAGTGTTCTTCAATATGAAAATATTAAATATGCTATTATTGGACATTTAGAGCGTAGGAAAATTTTAAATGAAGATTCAGCAATTATTAATCAACGGTTAAAAAGTTGCTTTGCCTTTGATATTACTCCAATTATATGTCTAGGCATGCATAGTGGGCCTGATTTGGTAGTTCGAGAATTAAAGAGTATCGTTAAAAATGTTGAGCTAACGAACCGGAATATTATTATTGTGTATGAATCTAAAAAATCAACACTGAACGGTCAAGCTGAATATTCATTTATTGAAATGCAAGCTGTTTTAAAGTATTTGAAGGAATATATTACATCACTTAATAAAAAGCATAAAGGCCCTCGAAGTGTAAAGTATATAATGGGTGGACACGTTGATGAAATTGGCGTACAGGTTGCTAATCGCTTAGGTTATGATGGTGTTTTGATTGGTGATCGATATAAAACAGTAGAAGCAATTGAACCGGTATTAGTAGAATTAAATAAATTACAAAAAGCATAGGTAGTTAAATATGAATGCAGAAATAATTTCAGTCGGGACAGAATTATTGTTAGGTCAAATCGTTGATACTAACCGCCCATTTATAGCTAGAGAATTAAGCGAAATAGGTATAAATTCCTTTCACCAATCTGTTGTAGGTGATAATTATGATCGAATGATTGACGAAATAAACCTTGCCTATAATCGGTCTGACTTAGTGATTCTATTGGGAGGGCTTGGACCGACTGAAGATGACTTGACTAAGAAAGTTACTGCAAATTTTTTAAATGAGAAATTAGTTACTGACAAAAAGGCAATTGAAAAATTGAAAATATGGCATAAAAATGCTGGAATTGAAATGGCTTCCAATAATCAACAGCAAGCTTTGTATTTAAATCATGGTGATGCCATTCCAAACGATGTTGGTTTTGCGGTAGGAGTATACTATCAGAATCAAAACGGGGCTGATTTTTTACTGTTACCAGGTCCACCTTGGGAATTACAACCTATGTTTAATAAATATGTTAAACAATTGTTAGTTGACAATTATTTAGATGGTACACAATTAAATTCATTAATTTTACGTTATTTTGGAATTGGAGAATCTCGGCTTACTACTCTAATTAAGCCAATCATTGAAGCTCAAACTAATCCGACCGTTGCGCCGTATATTAAAAAGCATGAGGTAACTTTAAGGTTAACTGCAAAAGCTGATAAAATTGATCAAGCAAAAAAAATGAATCAAGCATTGGCTAATGAAATTAACAATGTACCTGGTGTCGGAAGTTATTTTTACGGAATTGGAGACGATAATAGTTTATTAAGGACAACTTATCAAGCCTTATTTGATTCGAAAATAACAATTGGAATAGCTGAAACGTTTACCCAAGGGCAGTTACAGTCTGAATTGCATACACTTGATATTGGCAACAAGATTGTTACAGGAGGATTCACAGGCACAAGCGCAATTTTAGACTTAACTGACGAAGATATTGAAAAATTCGGTGAAAATGGTCGAGTAATCGTGGACAAACTAGCTGCATTAACTCAAACAAGATTACAAACCAATCTTGGATTAGCGATTATTAGCGAAAAATCCCTGGTAGATCCTAATAATAACGGATATGTTGTAGAGAAGGTTTGGTTTGGTTTAAAATTTAAAGATAATAAATCCGTCATAATTAATCAGGTATTTGCTAAAGATCATCAGGATAATTTAGAAGATGCAGCTTTTGTTGCACTGGATTTAGTTAGGAGAGTTGTTATGGATAAACCTATTATTGAACGTGCCTAGTCAATATATCTGCTTCAGTTAGAAAATTTACAGAATTCAGAAACATCAATTAATGGTACTATTTCAGTAGTGATGAGTCGTTGTTGTAATAGTTGTATATGACTATCAAGCTTGTGAAAAGCTCTTGACGTTGGACGCTTAATAATGTATATTTAATTATTGTTGTTGAGTTGTTCAACTCGATGGCCTCATGGTCAAGTGGTTAAGACGTCGCGTTCTCAGCGCGGAATCCAGGGTTCAATTCCCTGTGGGGCTATACTAAAAGTAACGTTTAAACACCGTTATACCGGCATTTATGGCTGATATAGCGGTGTTTTTTATTGGTTTGATCGAATACAATACTATTAAACCTCAATCCCCCCACCGCACACATACCAGATTTTAAGTTAAATCAACAGACGAATTTTTTGAAATGTTTTTAAATTTGACCAAGTTGGCGTTTGAAAAAAGGACTAAAATTGAAGTATGAATGGAGGAGAAAATGTTTAAAAATATTCGGCAGTTAACGCCGTTTTCGTTAACCCTATTAGCAATGGCATTTGTTATGTCAATCAGTCAATCGACAATGACCACGACGTACCCAATGCTAATGGCTCAGTTTCACATCAATACCATCACGGTTCAATGGCTGACGACAGGCTTCATGGTGGCGATGACCTTAGCAATGCCAGTTAGTCCCTGGTTGCTCAATAACGTTTCACTAAAGCGGTTATTAAACGGAATTGGAATTATCTTTTTAGTGGGTACTTTATTGGCAATGCTTTCACCAAACTTTATCGGCGTCATCATCGGTCGTTTGCTAGAAGGAATAGCAGTTGGTGCCTTATTCCCAACCTTTCAGACAATCATCATGGAAAACAGTGATGAAAAGCGCCGTGGAGAAGCAATGGGCATTGTTGGTCTCGTGATGGGATCAGCATTAGCAGTCGGCCCAATTGTGTCTGGAGTGTTGTTACAATGGATTTCGTGGCGCGCCTTATTTGGTTTCTTTTTAATTATCTTGACCGTGTTATTACTCATCATGCAAGGGAAAATCAGCCAGACGCATTCTATTGCTCGAACGACATTTGATTGGTGGTCAGCGTTAAGTTTGCTTGGCTTTGGTGGTTTGTTGTACGCGATTTCAATTATTCCAACCAGCGGAATTAATTTAGTTTGGTGGAGTGTAATCGTCGTGAGTGTTTTCTTGCTTGGAATGTTTATCTGCCGCCAAAAGAGGTTGACAACACCATTTTTAGATTTATCAGTTCTAAGTTTTCAAGGTTATCGACCTGCAATGTTTTTGACGGGCTTATCATATTCTGGATTAATCGTGGCAACAGTGTTAATGCCCCTTTTATATCAAAAAGTTTATGGTATCTCGCCGTTGTTTTCTGGTTTGTTAATGGTGCCACCAGCATTTATTCTAAGTCAGTTAAATCCACGCGCAGGGAAACTCTTAAATCAAATTGGCTTAAAGCGATTGGTCTACATCGGGATGAGCATGATGATTCTAGGTTATCTATTGCTCGGATTCTTTGGCCAAATGTCGTGGCTGATTGGTTTGCTCGCAGCCGTATTACTAGAAGGAGGGAATGCGTTTGTGATGATGCCAGCGATAACTGCGGCTGGAAATGCGTTGCCTAAGGATTTAATTAGTCATGGGACGGCAATCATCACTTCAATGCGCCAATTCATTGGAGCAGGCAGTGTAGTAGTTGCATCAATCCTGATTGCGTATTTTAATCAAGTGGGTAGCTTTGGACATGCGCTGATGATTTCAGCTCGTTGGTTGATGTTGATGCCAATATTGGGAATCATCTTGGCACTGCGATTAAAAGAAGATAACTAACGCATAGTGTTGGTTGCGTAATATTAGTTTTTGCTTGAGCAGCATAGCGATTCTGTCGTCGGATGACCAAGCCCTTGCCGAATCTAGGCGAACCTTTTCACGCGTGCTTTAGCGCCGTGAAATTGGCGAATTATTTCGCCATTCGGCATGAATCGTGCAGGGCAAATCCGAACGTAAAGAATCTTTAGCGGAGCTGATCAATCAACAGACGAATTTTTAATGCACCACCACGCCCGTGAAAAATGATCAAGATGTTGCAAACCCAACACAACGCACTAACTAGTATTTTTGAAAATTATGAAAGATTAAATCCTCTTAAAAGGAAGCGTTTTCCTGAGCATGATATACTATAAGAAGGAACTTATGGGAGGGAACTTAGAATGAGCTTTAATTTGTATTTAGTCCGTCATGGGCAAACGATTTTTAATAAATATAACCGGATGCAGGGGTGGTCGGATGCCCCGTTAACCGAAAAAGGGATTGCTGATGGTCAGGCTGCAGGAAATCGCTTAGCCAATGTTAAGTTCGACCATGTCTTTGCATCTGATTTGACTCGGGCGGTTCGAACGGCACGCTTTATTATGAATCGAAACGATGTGACACCTGAATACTCTGAGCCAACTGAGTTACCCCAGTTTCGCGAAGAATTTTTTGGGACATTTGAAGGCCTGCCAGGTCCACAAGCCGCTGAAGCTGTGGCACAATTAAAACAGCTGTCTGGCATTCAATCGTATGGTGATCTAATGGTGCAGATGTCACAAGATGAAGTGATGGACGCATTGCACGAAGCCGATTTAACGCATGATGCTGAAAGTTCAGTGCAATTTTGGAACCGGATTGAAGATGGGCTGAAGATTTTAAAGACGACGGCTAAAGATGATCAAAATGTTTTACTGGTCGCGCACGGAACGTTGATTCGGAATTTGGCTGGAAAATATGCTGGGCACGAATACACATTGCCAAGCATGCACAATGGTTCAATTTCAAAATGGGTAATTAGCGACGATGCCATGAAACTAGAAGTTTTCAATGACATCGAGAAAGTTTGGTGATTAAATGCACGAGAACGAACAAAACCCGCAAACGCCAGTGTTACTGGTTGGATTAGATAAAAACGATCCACAATTTGAATATCAAATGACGGAACTAGAAAACTTAGCTGAAGCCAATAATATGGTGGTAGTTGACCGTTTTACGCAAAAGCTCGAGCGGCCCATTGCAGGAACGTATTTTGGAAAAGGAAAAGTTGACGAGCTAAAAGAGGCGGTTGAATATCATCAAGTTGATATGGTCGTTGCAAATGATGAGTTGTCGCCTTCGCAGATTCGTAATCTAGAAGAAAAAACTGGTGCGACTGTGATGGATCGGACTGCTTTGATTTTGGACATTTTTGCTTCGCGCGCCAAAACTCGTTTGGCAAAGTTACAGGTTGAAATCGCCCAGTTGCAATATCAACTACCACGTTTGCGCACAAGTATGAATATTCGACTTGATCAGCAAACTGGTGGAGGTGGAGGTGGCTTTACTTCGCGTGGAGCTGGTGAAACCAAGCTTGAGACCAACCGGCGAACGATTGAACACCAAATTTCGATGATTAAAAAAGAAATTGCTGAAATCGAAACGGATGATCAGACGCGTCGAGCCCATCGAGATAAGCAAAGCATTAAAAATGTGGCGCTTGTTGGATATACCAATGCGGGTAAGTCAACCTTTATGAATGGGTTGGTTAAGCTCTTTGGAGAAAACCAAGATAAGACCGTTTTCCAAGCCGACATGTTGTTTGCGACTTTGGAAACCTCGGTCCGCAAGATGAACTTGCCTGACAATCAGTCGTTTTTGTTGTCTGACACTGTTGGGTTCGTGTCGAAGTTACCGCATAATCTAGTTGCAGCTTTCCGAGCAACGTTGGCAGAAGCAGCACAAGCAGATTTGTTGCTCCAGATTGTTGATTTCTCAGATTCGCATTATCCTGAAATGATGGAGACGACGGCGAAAACTTTGCAGGAGGTGGGCGTGAAGGATATTCCGATGCTGACCATTTATAACAAAGCTGATTTGCGTGAAGGAACGCATTTTCCAGATCGTGACGGAGAAACTTTGACTCTGTCGGCGCAGGATCCGGCTTCACTTGATTTGCTGGTCGATGTCGTGCGTCAACATATCTTTGCAGACTTTGTAGATACGACATTGTTGATTCCGTTTGACAAGGGTGACTTAGTTTCGGAATTAAACGAGCAGGCCACGGTCTTTGGAACTGAGTATGTCGAAAAAGGCACATTACTTCACGTGAATTTGACGCCGGTGCAAGCACAACGTTTTGCTGATTATGTAGCTGAATAAAAATAACTTATGGATGATGACGGTAATTTGCTGGATTCATCCTTTTTTGTCAACTCTAGCAGTTGTGTTAAGCTCCCTAAATTGTTAGACTTAAAGATACTAATTTACATACGAGGAGAGGGAAATATGAAATCATTAAAGCCGTATTTAGGTAAATATAAAATAGATATGCTAATTGCTATAATTTCAGTCGCAATCATGGCCGGTTCGTCATTGTGGCAACCAAAATTGTTACAAGGAGTCATGCAGGCCATCACAGAAGATAAGATGGATAAGGTCAACGCGATTGGATTGCAACTGATCATCATCGCTGTAATTGGGTTAATCGCCGGTGCAATCAATGCTGTCTTTTCTGCTAAGTTAGCGCAAAGTGTCGCAGCGGATTTGCGCGAGAACACGTATCGGCAGATTCAAAGTTTCTCATTTGCAGATATTGAAAAGTTTTCGGTTGGTAATCTGGTTGTACGTATGACCAACGACGTTCAACAAGTGCAAACGCTCGTCATGATGGGCTTTCAAGCATTGATTCGGATGCCCATGCTATTTATTGGCGCTTTGATTTTGGCGCTCATTACGTTGCCAGAACTTTGGTGGGTCATCATTTTGATGGTGATTTTAGTCTTAGGGATTACGGCTGCCGTCTTTCGTAAAATGGGACCGCTCTTTGGACGCATTCAAAGCTTGATTGAAAAAACTAATAACCTCGCTAAAGAAAATATGCAAGGTGTGCGTGTGGTTAAGTCGTTTAACCAAGAAGAAAATGAAAAGATCCGCTTTAACGCCGCCTCTGATGAATTAAATCATGTTAACGTGACGATCGGGTACCTTTTTTCGATTATCATGCCGTTATTCACTTTGATCGGTCAGCTCGCCATCGCCGTCTCAATTTATTACGTTGGGCAGCACGTCGGAGCTCATCCAACAATGTTAGCGAGCGTTTCGTCGTTCATGAATTATTTAATGCAAATCATGATGGCGATTATTATCGGTGGAATGCTGATGACCTTTGCGGCTCGTGGTGCGGTTTCGATTAAGCGAATTGGTGAAGTGTTGAATACCGAGCCATCAATGACTTACGATGCTGATGCTCCAGAACAAGATTTGGCTGGAAGTGTCGAATTCGAGCAGGTTTCTTTCCAATATCCAGGTGATGAGAAAGAGGTTTTGCAGAATGTAAGCTTCAAAGCGAATGCGGGTGAAATGATTGGAATCGTTGGTGCTACTGGTTCTGGTAAGACAACGCTGGCACAACTGATTGCGCGTTTGTTTGATCCAACTAAGGGAACGGTTGAAGTTGGCGGTGTTGATCTGAAGCACGTCAACGAAAAGTCTCTGCGCAAGGCGGTTTCGTATGTTTTGCAACGGGCAACACTATTTTCTGGTAAAATATCTGATAATTTACGCCAAGGAAAAGCTGATGCGAGTGCCGCTGATATGCAACGAGCAGCTAATATTGCTCAAGCTTCAGAATTCGTGGAACGCTATGAAGATACGTATGAACACCCCGTTGAAGAGCGTTCTGCCAATTTCTCTGGTGGACAAAAGCAACGTCTGTCGATTACACGGGGCGTGATTGCTGATCCGAGAGTCTTGATTCTAGATGATTCGACTTCAGCGCTGGATGCTAAATCTGAGAAACTGGTTAAAGAAGCGTTGGACAAGGAACTCAAGGATACGACGACCTTTATTATTGCAGAAAAGATTTCATCGGTTATCAATGCAGACCGGATCTTAGTTTTGGATGAAGGACAATTAGTTGGCGAAGGAACGCACAAAGAGTTACTCGCGAGTTCAGAAGTATATCGCGAGATTTATGCAACGCAAAAAGCGCAGGAGGTAAATGACTAATGGCTGATTTTTGGAATGCAATTAAGTTTTTTGCTCATTATTTTAAGCGCTATAAGCTTGGAATTGCTCTTTTAGCTGTGTTCACGGTGATTTCAACTTATTTTCAAGTCAAGGCTCCTGTTTATATGGGAAATGCAATTCAGGAAATGGGTAACTATATCGTTGTGAAGCTCAATCCTGCTACAGCGGCCCATGCAAATTTGGATAAGTTTCATCATGCGCTGTACTTGCTGGTACTTTTCGTGGTCATGATGGCGATCGGTTTGCTAATTATGAGTATCTTGCAATCGTTGGTTTCTGCGTATTCGGTCAATGATATGCGAACTGGTTTATTTGGCAAAATGCAACGAATGACGATTCGCTATTTTGATGCACATCAGGATGGTGAAATTTTGGCACGCTTCACTTCTGATCTTGATAATATTTTTAATGCGATGAATCAAGCCATCTTCCAATTGTTCTCGCAGCTAGCTTTGATGATTGGAATCATTATTATGATGTTCCGACAAAATACAGAACTTGCATGGGTCACAATGGCTTCAACACCGCTCTCGATTTTGATTGCTGGTGTAGTGATTGTTCGGGCTCGGAAATATGTCAATCTCCAACAAGCTGAAGTTGGCCATATGAACGGTTTCATCAACGAGCAGATTAACGGTGAAAAAGTGATTATCACCAATGGCTTGCAAAAAGAGTCGATTAGTCAGTTCATGGATCATAATGATAAGGTTCGCCGAGCAACTTTCAAGGGCCAAGTTTGGTCTGGAATTCTTTTTCCGTTGATGATGGGGATGAGCTTGGTAAACACGGCGATTGTGATTTTCTATGGTGGTTCGATGGCGCTAAACGGTGATTTGCCACGGGCGACTGCGCTGGGACTGATTGTGATGTTTATGTCATTTTCACAGCAATATTATCAACCAATTACCAATATCACGTCGACGTACAACATGTTGCAACTAGCATTGACAGGAGCGCAACGGTTGAAGGGAGTCTTTGATCAAGAGGACGAAAGCTCACCGGTTGATGGGCATGAGTTTAATGGAATTCAAAAGCAGGTTTTGCTTAATGATGTACACTTTGGTTACAATGAAGGCAAAGAAATTTTGCATGGCGTTTCAATCGCAGTCGACAAGGGTGAAATGGTCGCGTTGGTTGGGCCAACTGGTTCGGGAAAGACAACGGTCATGAATTTGTTGAATCGTTTCTATGATGTTACGGATGGCGCAGTGACATTTGATGATATTGATGTGCGTGATATTCAGTTGAAAACTTTACGTGATCATGTCGGGATTGTGTTGCAGGATTCGGTGCTGTTTAGCGGAACGGTTCGTTATAACATTGCCTTTGGAAATCCTGATGCAACTGATGAGGAAGTCGAAATTGCAGCAAAGCAGGCCAATATTCATGACTTTATCATGACGCTGCCAGATGGATATGCGACAAAGGTGGATGATGAAAATTCTGTCTTTTCAACGGGGCAAAAGCAGTTGATGTCAATTGCACGAACGATTTTGACTAATCCAGATTTGTTGATTTTGGACGAAGCAACTTCAAACGTTGACACGGTGACGGAGGCAAAGATTCAAAAGGCGATGGATAACGTGATTTCTGGACGAACGAGTTTCGTGATTGCACACCGCTTGAAGACGATTTTGGCCGCTGATAAAATTGTGGTGCTCAAGGATGGAAATGTGATTGAGCAGGGAAATCATGCTGAACTATTGGCGCAAGGTGGCTTCTATGCCGAGCTTTATACGAATCAAATGGTGTTTGAATAAAGTTATAAACTATGCGTAGTAATCGTTGTGAAATATTTTCCTTTGCTTGAACAGCTTCGCTAAAGATTCTTTACGTTCGGATGGCCCTGCACGAGTCACGGCGAATGGCAAAATAATTTGCCAATTTCACGGCGCTAAAGCTCGCGTGAAAAAATTTTCGCCTTGATTCGGCAAGGGCTGGTCATCCGACGACAGAATCGCTTCGCTGTTCAATCAAAGTGCCATTAACATTTTGGTCATTTAATTAAAGTCAACACGCAAGTGAAAAATGACCCAGATGTTTCACAACAAATTAAACCAAATGTTTATAAAATTTCGCTAAACCTGTCACTTACCGCTTAAAAAATACAACTTACCGCAAAATGTTGGCAAAGTTGTATTTTTTAATTTATGCTGGACACGTTGATTGATTTATTTATTTTGTGTCAAATTATTTTACAATGAATCAGTAAATGACTATACTAATACAGTAAACGAAACATCATAAAAGGAGTACAAAATGTCATTTTTAACATTGCGTAACATTAAGAAATCTTACTTTTTAGGTAAGGAAGAATTTCCAGTTTTGAAAGGGATCGACCTTGATTTTGAATTAGGCGAATTCGTTTCTGTTTTGGGAGAATCTGGTGGTGGAAAGTCGACGCTGATGAACATTATTGGCGGACTAGACCGAAACTTTGAAGGCGAAGTCACAATTAATGATGAAAAATTGGATCATAAACAGGAACGCCGGCTTGATGAATATCGACGTGGAACCATTGGCTACATTTACCAGTCATACAATTTAATCTCACATTTGTCAGTGCTCGATAATGTCTTAATTTCGCTGGACATGACCACGATGTCGCACAAAGAACGTGAGACGCGCGCAAAGGAGCTGTTGGAAAAAGTTGGGCTTGCTGACCAAATTAAGAAAAATCCGAACCAATTATCTGGTGGACAAAAGCAACGCGTGGCAATCGCGCGGGCCTTGGCTCCGGATCCACAAGTAATTATCGCAGACGAACCAACTGGTGCTTTGGATTCGCAAAATACAGCTGAAGTTTTGACTCTTTTGCAACAAATCGCAGCTGACGGCAAGTTAGTCATCGCTGTTACGCACTCGCAGGATGTTGCCGATCACGGAACTCGAATTGTGCATCTGGCTGACGGAAAGATTGACGACAACAAGCGGATTAAAGATGCCTATCCGGTGACCAATACTGAATCAGCAATCAAGTCAAAGCCAATGTCATTTATGGCGAGCTTTCAAAATGCGTGGAAGCACTTTGCACATAATTTCTGGCGCAACTCGTTGATTATGATTGGAACAGCGATTGGTTTGTTTGCGGTGCTATTATTCTCAGGTTTGGGAAATGGGATTAACGCCTATATCAACAAGCAAGTTGGCGATTTAGCTAATCCCAACTATCCATTGATTATGAAAAATGTCACGCCAAATGCAAAAGGCAAGCAGGGTACTGAGTTGATGCAAGCCACTTCACAAGCCTTGTCAACGAATTATAATAGTACGACACTTTCGAGCACATTAATTAAAAAAATTGAAGCAGTTAAGCATGTTTCATCCGTAGAACCAGGATATATGTTTAATGGGGCGAACGTTGCTTACGGTAAGATTGCAGTGACCACGCCACAATTGAACACGTGGACGCATTTTAAGTCTTCTTCACAGATTAAAGCCGGCCATATTCCTGGCAATGGTGAAGTAGCAGTGGATAAGAAGACGTTTGCTCAAGTTGTGGACGCTAAAGATTGGAAGTCAATTATTGGTAAGAATGTGACGCTGACATTCATGGGCTACAATTCAGAGAACCAGCCAATTCCTGTGACGATGACTTTGAAAGTCGCAGCTGTCGTGGAATCATCACAAGCTAGTGCAGTTGTTTCGACCAATGCAGCAACGATGAAAAAGGCGCTCAAGGCAGCAGGAGCAAACACAGAATACACGTTTGTGACGGCCAAGATTTCTAAGACAGAGTACGTTAAGAGTGTCACTAAGCAGGTGAATAAGATTCAAAATAACGGTCAACGTGCCTTTGTTGCTCTGTCAATTGGATCGATTTTGGATACGATTAATACGATTATCAAGTTGGCCACAACGGTCTTGGCTGCTATTTCAGCAATTTCGTTGATCGTGTCAGCCCTAATGATTATTGTCACAATGTATATGTCAGTTTCAGAACGGACCAAGGAAATTGGAATTTTGCGAGCCCTTGGCGAATCAAAGCGTGATATTCGGCGCTTGTTCACCTCAGAGTCATTGATTATTGGATTGATGTCGGCGGCGTTGGCACTGATTATGGTGTTTGGACTCGGCTTCGCATTAAATAAGGCATTGTACTCGATTGCTAAGTTTAATATGATTCAAATTTCGTTTGGCAATGTCATCTTTGCAATTGTGATAGCGTTGATTATTTCGTTCTTGGCGGCTTTGCTTCCAGCCCGGCGCGCATCTCGCTTGAACCCAATTGATGCGTTGGCAGCTGATTAAAAATGTTAGAATTAAAAATTTAAATAGAATGAGCTTAATTTTTCTTTGATGCGATTAAGAGGAATTGGGCTCATTTTTTTGTATGAGGTGATAGTGTGTTTGAGTTGTTCAGCTAAGCTAAAGATTCTTTACGTTCGAATGGCCCTGCACGATTCATGCCGAATGGCAAAATAATTTGCCAATTTCACGGCGCTAAAGCTCGCGTGAAAAGTTTCGGCTAGATTCGGCAAGGGCTGGTCATCCGACGACAGAATCGCTCCGCTGAATAGCAAACTTGGTCATTTTATTTAAAGCTACCACGCAAGTGAAAAATGACCAATGTTTTTGTGTTAGCGGAATTGAACATCTCAAACTCAATCTTTCACAACCAGCTTGAGTGATAAATTGTTAGTCTTGAAAACCACAAATTCGCCAAAAAGAGTGTAAAATATAAGGTAGATTAACTATTGGAGGAGATTCACATGAACACGAATAAGAAACCAGCTGAATGGCTCGCTGAGTCACTTAAATATGAAGATGCATTATTGGCAGACTTAAAGACGTTGCTTGCTATCGCGTCAGTTCGCGACGATGCAGCTGCAACTGAAGATGCCCCACTTGGCCCTAAGACTAAGAAAGCATTGATGAAGTGGGAAGAAATTGCAAAGCGCGATGGCTTCAAGACTGGAGATTTCAAAGGCCTTGTTGGTTATGCTGAATTGGGTGATCATGACGCTCCTGAATCATTGGACGTCATTGGCCACTTGGATGTGATGCCTGAAGGTGAAGGTTGGACCAAGGATCCATTTACGCCAGTGATCGAAGACGGTCGTTTGTATGCGCGTGGTGCTTCTGACGATAAGGGTCCATCAATGATTGCGTACTATGCAGTTAAGATGCTAAAAGACATGGGATTGCCAATGAAGCGCCGTGTTCGTTTGGTGATGGGAATCGATGAAGAATCTGATTGGACTGGAATGGATGATTTCTTTGCAACAGAAGGCTATCCAACGATGGGATTCTCACCTGATGCAGAGTTTCCAATTATTAATGGGGAAAAGGGAAATGTGTCACAAGTAGTTCGCTTCGATGGAACAAACGGCGGAACCGTTAAGTTGGTTTCATTTGCAGCTGGTCAACGGCCAAATATGGTGCCTGGAACTGCAAAAGCCACTATTGAAACGGCTGATGCAGCTGCGGTTGTGACAGCTTTGGATGCATACCTTGCTAGTGAATCACGTGTGAAGGCCGAAGCTAAGGTAACTGGTAATTCAGTTGCTTTGACTTTCTATGGTAAGCAAGTTCACGGGGCCGTTCCTGAGACTGGTGAAAACGCTGGAACTTATATGGCTAATTTCTTGCAACAATTTGACTTTGGTGGCAACGCTAAGGGCTTCTTGACGTTCTTGGGAACAGCTGTGCATGATGATTCAGTTGCTTCAAAGATTGGTGCCATTAAGCATGATGATTTGATGGGTGATCTTTCAATGAACATCGGAATTCAACACTTTGATGATGGTCAACCTGGCTTTATCAACTTGAATTTCCGTTATCCACAAAACACGACACCAGAAGCAATTGGTGCTGCTGTTAAGGGTGGTTTGAGCACTGACTTTACTGCTACAGTTGCAATTGAAGGGCACGCGCAAGGCCCTCATTATGTTTCAGGCGACGATCCACTTGTAAAGACGTTGTTGGATGTTTACCGTGAGCACACTGGAATGCCTGCTACAGAACAAGTCATCGGTGGTGGAACATTTGGCCGTTTGCTTAAGCGTGGTGTGGCCTTTGGAGCAATGTTTGAAGGAGTTCCTGACACAATGCACCAAGCAGACGAATTCTATCCAGTGGCTGATTTAACACGGGCGATGGCAATCTTTGCTGAGGCGATTTATCGTTTGGCCAACGAAGATTAATAAAGAGCATGGAACACCGGTTTTGAGCAACGCGAAAAATTGAACTAACGAGGTAAGAAGATTATTTATCATTACGTGCAACGTGATGATAAATAATTTTCTTAGAGTCGTATAGTTCAAAGGTGTGGAAGGCGTTTTAATAAAGAGCATGGAACACCGGTTTTGAACGAAGTGAAAAATTGAACATGGGAAAAGGCGATTGGAAAATTCCAGTCGTCTTTTTTATGAGACAAAAATTCACAATTATGCCGAAAAACCAAACAAACTGTGAAACTGTCAATCTATTGTAGAGAAATGCATGTTGGAAGGGTAGAATATCAAGAAGAGATTAACGAGAGAGGAACTTTAGCATGACTAAGAAGCATTTAATTGCAGCAATAATTGTTGGATTAGGTCTTTTTGGCGCTACTCCGATTCATGCTGACACTGAGGTTGAAAACGCCAATCAAACTAGCGAGATGATCACAGCGGATCTTGGATTGTATGATCGGTTGACTGATTATGATGCTGAAGATCACAATGCCGTTGAAGAGGATGTCGAAGAAGAAATTGTTCGCGAGATTTTGACGAAACGCTCAGACGTTCTTGAAGTTCCAAGTGGAGTCAGTGCAAACATGGATGGTTTGATTCGCAATAAGAATCAAGGCGAAGACAAAATTAGTGTCACCACGCCAATGGGAGCAGAAGAAGTACAAACAGCAAACGAAATTGCTTTTAATGCAGATTCGACGCAAGTTAAGCATGCTGGTATTGGTGGAATTACATTTTCCATGAAAGATAACATCTGGGTACCAATTGTTGGAACTTGGATTTTGGTTGCATTGTTTGTTTGGACGATTTGTTTCTACGGAATTTTGCGTTATCAACAATCTAGAATTAAGCGCATGATGAGTCGCTCAGAGATATCAACTCAAAATTATGGCGACGAATAAATTGAATAACCCACTAAAACGAGAGCCGAGGTTCTCGTTTTTTGGTACAATATAGGAATACTGTTGAAAAGTAAGAATGATGATTTGGCGGGTTCTGATCAATCGGTCACTCCGTAAGTTTTAAAGGAAACTATTATGAATATTGAAAAATTAAAGACGTTGCTTGAAGAACAAAAAATCGATTTAAAATATTTTGATGAAATTGATTCAACTAATTTAGAAGCTAAGCGCCTTATCAATTCTGGGCCGCTCAATCGGCCATTGGCAATTGTTGCCAACGCTCAAACGGCTGGTTATGGACGCAACGGGCGGAGTTTCTATTCGCCCAAGCAAGTGGGATTGTATTTGACGCTGGTCTTGCCTGCAGGAACTGACGAATTTAACCCAGGTAAAATCACGACCGCCTTGGCTGTGGTAGCAGTTGAAGCCATTCGCGACATCACAAAGATTCAGGTACAGATTAAATGGGTGAATGACCTTTATTTGAATGAGCATAAAGTTGGCGGAATTCTAACCGAGCTAGATAATGAACATTTAATTATTGGAATGGGCCTTAATTTGGAACCGACTGATTATCCAACAGAAATTGCCGAACGCGTGGGAGCTCTTTCTGCGCAAAATGGCATCCAAGTTGAAGAACTGATTAGTCAGCTGACTACAAAGTGGCTTCAACAGATGCAATATCCGGTTGATTTGATGGAGCGTTATCAAAAATATTCAAACCTGTTACAGAAAAAAGTTGTGCTCGCCGTGGGTCAACAAGAAGTTGCAGGAATCGTGACTGGCTTTGGAACAAGTGGCGAAATCATTCTTGAATCAGATCAGGGTCAGCAAGCATTTCATTCTGGAGAAGTTATTAAAGTACTGAAAGTTGAGGGATTAGAACTATGAACGCACGCACAATCACATTAGCAGGAATTTTCGCGGCGGTTATTGCCGTGATTGCACCGCTCTCGATTCCATTACCAATCGTCCCAATTACGATGCAAACCTTGATTATCCCATTGATTGCAACTATCAGTGTGATGAGGATTAGTGGCTGGGCAACTGGTTTGTATTTGATTCTTGGAGCGGTTGGGATCCCAGTCTTTGCGAATTGGAGTGGCGGAGTTGGTTTGTTATTTGGCCCAACTGGTGGTTATCTCTGGGGAATGTTGCTATTCCCATTGATCATCGGAGAAATATTGAAGACCAAGCGTAACTGGTTCACAATCGTCGGCAGCAACTTGCTCGCAGCTTTTGTGCAACTATTATTTGGAACGATTTGGTTAATTGTGGCGACTGGATTACCAATTGAAAAAGGGTTGATGACTGGCTTTATTGTCTTTATCATCCCAACGTTATTGAAGGTTGCCATTGTCGTATTATTGGCTTATCTCATTGGTAAGTCGGTTAAAATCCCATTGTCTGGAACAAAGTAAAATGAGTGAGAAAGTATTTGTATTAACTGGTAATACTGGAACTGGCAAGACGACGGTCGCAAATTATCTGGCTGACTTCTATCAAGTGCCAAAGGTGGTCACGCACACAACGCGTTTGCCTCGTGAAGGTGAACAAAACGGGATTGATTATTATTTTGAAACTGATGCGAGCTTTGAAACGATGCATTATCTGGAGCGAGTTGAGTATAATCAGCAAAAGTATGGTTCTTCTTATGAGGGACTAGAATTGGCTTGGCAAAAGAATCAGCTCATCACAATCGTTCTTGATACAGCCGGGGCAGTGACTTACGCGCGTGAATTAGGTGACAAAGCGGTTATCATTTTTATGAGCGTGACAAACGAAAAGGAACTGCATGATCGTTTGATTGAACGTGGTGATAATGCTGCCATGATTGAAAAGCGTTTGCATAGTGCAGAATTTGCTCGTGATTTGAATGTTCCAGAGCCTTTGCAAGGAATTGCACATGTTGTGTTGAACGATGAATGGTCTGATACAAAGCACGAAATTGATCAAATTATCCAAGATGTGATTAATACAAAAAGATAATATTTGACAGAAGTAGTGGTATAGTGAGAAATTAAGAGTACATTGGAAGAAAGCTTACAAATTTTTATTTGTAAATAGGAGGCAAGACGATGTCAATGATCGAATTTAACAATGTTGAAAAATACTATGGTGATTTTCACGCACTAAAAGATGTTAATCTGAATGTGGAAGCAGGAGAAACAGTGGTGCTGATTGGCCCATCTGGTTCTGGAAAGTCAACCTTGATTCGGACGATTAATGGACTTGAACCAATTCAAGGTGGACATTTGATTGTCAATGGCTTTGATTTGGCAGATCCAAAGACTGATATGAACAAGATTCGTAAAAATGTCGGAATGGTTTTCCAACACTTTAATTTGTATGCAAACAAGTCAGTCATTGAAAATATTATGCTGGCTCCCCGTAAAGTCTTGAAGATGGACGAAGCGGAAAATAAAAAGAATGCCATGGCTTTGCTAGAAATGGTTGGCTTGGTTGAAAAGGCTGATAAGATGCCGTCTTCACTTTCTGGTGGACAACAACAACGAATCGCCATCGCGCGTTCTTTGGCAATGAAGCCAAAAGCATTGTTATTTGACGAACCAACTTCAGCCCTTGATCCAGAAATGGTTAACGATGTTTTGAATATCATGAAGAAAATTGCGGCTGATTCATCAATGACCACTTTGGTTGTGACGCACGAAATGGGCTTTGCCAAGCAAGTTGCTGACCGAGTGATTTTCATGGCGGACGGTCAAATTTTGGAAGACGCACCAACGACGGAATTCTTTGCCAATCCAAAGGAGCCACGGGCCCAAAAGTTCTTGTCGCAGATCATGCACTAGGAGGAACATCATGAAAAAGTGGATTAAAATCGTGACAGTTATTAGTGCAAGTTTACTTGTTGCGAGCTCAGTCCTAACAGTGCCAACATCTGCAGCAACTAAGAAAAATGCAGTTTTGACAAGGATTGAAAAAAAGCATGTGATGCTGTGGGGAACAAAAGCCGATACTCGTTTGATGGGCTTGATGGACATTAAAACTGGTAAGATTCAAGGTTTCGATGTTGACATGGCCAAAGCACTCACAAAGATCATTGATCCAAATGCCAAGGCAGAGTTTACCCAAGTTACTTCCGGGACGCGAATTCCTTTGTTGAAGAATGGAAATATTGACGCCATTATTGCAACTATGTCAATCACACCTGAACGGGCTAAAGTAGTTGATTTTACTAAACCATATTTCTTGGCAGGTCAATCATTGCTTGTTCAAAAGGGTTCAAAGATTACAAATATCCAAGACGTGAATCATAAAGGAGTCACTGTTGTTGGTGTGGCCGGTTCAACTTCGGTCCAAACGATTGCTAAGTTGGCTCCTAAGGCTGAAGTGTTGGCATTGCCCGATTATGCCACAGCTTTATCAGCACTTAAAGCTGGGCAAGGGGATGTGTTAACGACTGATTCTGGAGTTATTGCCGGAATGGCGGATGAAGATAAGTCATTAATGATGGTTGGTGGAACGTTTACAAACGAATCTTATGGAATTGCCTTTGCAAAGGGAAATCCTGAATTGGTCAAGAAAACCAATGCAGCAATTGATGAACTTCACAAAAACGGGACTTACGCTAAGTTGATCAAAAAATGGTTTAGCAAGGTTCCTGGAATGGACTGGAAGGAGATGGCAAAGTAATGATTGAATTATTTAGTACTCATAGCCAGGAATTCTTAGTTGGCTTTGGCTGGACTCTTCTGGCCAGCGTTATCGCTTTGGTTGGTTCATTAATCTTAGGAACATTTTTTGCAATTTTAGAAGTGATTCCAAATAAAATTACGTATTATATTGCCCGCTTGTACATTGAAGTTTTACGAAATGTGCCCTTGCTGGTCATCACAATGTTCTTCTATGTTGTTGTGGCAAAAATCTTCAAGCTTAATGGTTTCTATTCAGGAACAATTGGACTGACATTGTACACTTCGGCCTTTATTGCTGAAACTGTCCGAGCCGGAATCCTTGCTGTTCCAGGTGGCCAGCTTGAAGGAGCATTGTCAAACGGCTTGTCTTGGTGGGATGGAATGCGCTTAATTATCTTGCCTCAAGCCTTTAAATATGTGATTCCGCCTTTGGGAAACCAGTTTGTCAACTTGGTTAAGAACTCATCAGTGTTGGCGTTCGTTGCCGGTTTTGACTTGATGTATCAGGCCAACCAAATTTCGCAACTGACTTTTGACACGTTTAATCCATTTATTATTGTTGGGTTATTCTACTTGGTCATCACGTTGCCAATTAGTTATTACATGCGTTATCTCGAAAATAAACTAGCAAAGGAGGCCTAAAAGATGGAGAATTTTATTCACGCTTATTCATGGATTAACATGCGCTTCTTGCTCGAAGGAATGTGGGTGACGGTGCAAGTCGCCGTGATTTCTGTGGTGCTAAGTTTTATTATTGGTTCAATTTTGGGTGTTCTGCGCTACACTAAGATTCCGGTTCTGTCACAAATTGTCGGAATTATTATTGATGTTATTCGGAATTTGCCATTGCTGTTGATTATCTTCTTCACGTACTTTGCTCTGCCAAAGATTGGGATTCATTTTAGCGTCATGGGTAGCACGATCTTTGCCTTAACGATTTTTGAATCAGCGATGTTAGCAGAAATTGTTCGTGGTGGAATCGTAGCTGTGCCAAAAGGTCAACTTGAGGGTGGACTTTCTAACGGGCTGAGCTTTTATCAAACCTTGAAGTATGTGTTGTTACCACAGGCATACAAGAAAATGATTCCGCCAATTGTGTCGCAGTTTATTTCGTTGATTAAGGATACGTCGTTGGCTACAATCATCATGTTGCCAGAAATGACTTACCGCGCACAAATTATTTATGCGCAAAAGCCATCAGAAATTATTCCAATGTTTTTGATGCTGGCATTGTTGTACTTCATCTTGAACTACGCTTTGTCAAAGGTTGCCAATGTTTTTGATCGGCGAATGGTGGCATAGTACTTCATACGTTATGTTGAGGTTTAGTTATTCAGCTTCTGGTCATTTTTCACCTGCGTGGTGTATTTTCGATAAAGATAGTAAGTGGCGACACGGTCCCGTTCGGCATGAATCGTTCAGGGCCATCCGAACGTAAAGAATCTTTCGCGAAGCTGATTAACTCAAATACAATATAAAATGACCAAGTTGTTTCATAACTTACAATGCTTAATTTAAATTTTTTGCAAACAGCTTAAACGTCCGCTAACTTTAGTGTTGGAGTGGCTTAGGCTGTTTTTATATTGACATTTTGTAAGAGAATGAGACTAGAATTAGAGGCAAACTATTGACGGTCTCATTTTTGTTAGGTAAAATTAATGTTAATTCTTATATTATGCTTTAAAAAACAGTAAGGGGTAAGAAATTTTATGAATAAAGTAATGAAGGTATCAGCATTGTTGTCAGCCACGATCATCTTAGGATCATCATTGGCAACGGTCGCTACAGTTCCAACGGCATCTGCTGCTGGTTACAAGACAATCAACTGGACAGAAACAGCTGACTTGGGAACAATGGACCCATCAGTCGTGACTGACGTTGTGTCATTTGACGCGTTGCAAGCCTCTGGTGAAGGTTTGTATCGAAATGACAAGAAGCAAAAGCCACAATTGGCATTAGCAAAGTCTGTTGACGAATCAGCCGATGGATTGACATACACTTTCCATTTGCGTTCTGGTTTGAAGTGGGCGAACGGTGACGCTTTGACGGCACAAGATTTCGTTTACGGATGGCAACGTACTAATGATCCAAAGACTGCATCACAATATGCATACTTGTTCTCAGGAATTAAGAATGCTGATGCAATTCAAAATGGTGAAGATACAGATTTGAGTTCATTGGGAGTGAAGGCTGTTGATGATACGACATTGGAAGTTTCTTTGGAAAAGCCAATGCCACAACTTAAGGCGATCTTGACTATGGCTCAATTCTATCCACAAAACAAAAATTTCGTGGAAAAGGTTGGTAAGAAATACGGAACTGCTGCTAAGTATACTTTGGCAAACGGACCATTTATCTTGAAGGGTTGGACTGGTTCAAACAACAAGTACAGCTTCGTCAAGAATGACAAGTACTATGATGCTAAGGCTGTTAAGTCAAAGAAGATCGTTGTTCAAACTGTTAAGGACCAAAACACTGGCTACAACTTGTATAAGTCAGGTAAGGTTGACTTCACAAACTTGTCAGCTGATCAAGTGACTGCATCAAAGAAGAACAAGGCTTACAAGGTTATCCCTCAAGCTACAACGTTCTACTTGCAATTCAACGAAGAGAAGGCTGAATTTGCTAACACTAAGATTCGTCAAGCAATTTCATACTCAATCGATCGTTCACAAATGGCAAAGAAGATTTTGACTGGGACTGCTACGCCAGCGGACACATTTACGTCTACTGACTTGGCTATCGATCCAAATACTGGAAAAGACTTTGCTAAGTCATCAGCAGTGAAGGGTGCAATTGCCTACAACGCTAAGAAGGCTGCAACTTTGTACAAAGAAGGTTTGAAGGAACTTGGTAAGAAGAACATCACCTTTACTTTGACAACTGACGATACTGATGGTGCAAAGAAGACTGCTCAATTCATCCAAGCTCAAGTTCAAAAGAACATGAAGGGTTCTAAGGTTGAAGTTCAAACTGTTCCGTTCAAGCAACGTTTGAATTTGTCATCAACTAAGAAGTATGACGTCGTGATCTCTGCTTGGGGTGCTGACTATGCTGACCCAAGTTCATTCTTGGACTTGTATACTTCAGATTCATCATTTAACGAAGGTTCATGGAAGAATGCTGATTACGATGCATTGATGGCTAAGGCTTCTGGTGCGGATGTATTGGATCCAGATGCACGTTATAAGGACATGACTGAAGCAGAACAAATCATCGAGAAGGAAGTTGGAGTTGCTCCATTGTACTACCGCTCATATGCTGTTTTGTTGAACCCATCAGTTAAGGATGTTATCACAAGCTCAATTGGATCTCCTTATGACTGGAAGTATGCTTACAAGAAGTAAAGCATGAAGGAACGGTTTTGTGTGAAACACAAAATTGAATGGACGAGCTAAGTAGGGTTACGTGTGTTGCGTGCAACGCGACGGTAAATAACCTGCTTAGAGTCGAACAGTTCAAAGTTCCGTAAGGCGTTTATAGTAAAGCATGAAGGAACGGTTTCGAACGAAGCGAGAAATTGAACCGAATGAAGCGTCCCGTGAGAGCGGGGCGTTTTTTTGTGTTCATACAAACAACAAAGACAATTATTTTTCGCGTAAGATTAGAACAAAATAAGAATAGTCACAATTTTCTATTGATTTCCTTATTTTTATAAAGTATGATATTAGTTATTGAAATATGTTTTAAGGAAAAAAAGGAGAATTTAGCGTATGAATAAATGGATTAAAGCAGGGGCGTTGCTCTCAACAGGAGTGATTTTGGCTTCAGCAGTATCAGCAGTTCCTTCAGCTTCAGCAGCTACTTACAAGACAATCAACTGGACAGCAGTTTCAGATTTGCAAACATTGGACCCATCATTGGCCACTGATGCAACTTCAATCACTGCATTGTCATCTTCAACAGCTAGCTTGTACAGCACTAAGAACGGTCAACCAGTTTTGGAAGCTGCTAAGTCAGTTAAAAAATCTGATGACGGTTTGAAGTACACAATTACTTTGCGTTCAAACTTGAAGTGGGCAGACGGATCAAAGTTGACAGCACAAGATTTCGTTTATGGTTGGCAACGGACAAATGATCCTAAGACTGGTTCAGAATATGCTTACTTGATGTCTGGAATTAAGAATGCTGATGCGATTCAAAAGGGTGAAGTTACCGATTTGAACGAATTGGGAATCAAGGCGATCAACGACACAACTTTGGAAGTTGAATTAGAACGTCCATTGGCAGTCTTTTCAGCTTTGTTGACAATGCCAGCTTTCTATCCACAATCACAAGCTTTCGTTGAAAAAGCTGGTGACAAGTTTGGAACAACCGCAGCAACAAACCTTGCATCTGGTCCTTATATTGTTAAGGGGTGGAATGGTTCAAACCAAAAGTATAGTTTCGTCAAGAACCCAAATTATTGGGATGCTAAGGCCGTAAAGACGCCTAAGATTACGACACAAATTATCAAAGATCAAAACACTGGCTACAACTTGTTTAAGGGTGACAAGGTTGACTTTACAATTCTTTCACCAGATCAAGTAAAGGCTTCAAAGAAGGACAAAGCTTATGGTCTGACTCATCTTGGTGCCGAAAATTCATTGACGTTGAATGAAGTTAAGATTCCTGAATTTAAAAACTTGAAGATTCGCCAAGCAATTTCAGATGCAATTGATCGTAAAACTTTGTCTGACAAGATCATGAGCGGATCAGCCGTAGCAGCTACAACGATTACACCAACGCACTTTGCTAAGGCAGCAAACGGTAAAGACTTCGCAACTGCTTCAGAAGTTAAGGGAGCCATCAAGTTTGACAAGAAGGCTGCTGCAAAACTTTGGAAAGAAGGATTGAAAGAAGTTGGTAAGTCAAAGTTGACATTTACAATCTTGACTGACGATGACGATGCTTCAAAGCGCGCTGTGCAATATGTTCAATCAGAATTGCAAACGAACTTGAAGGGCTTGACTGTCAACGTTAAGACGATGCCAAAGAAGCAACGTTTGGCATTGCAATCGGCTAAAGACTTTGATGTCGTAGTATTTACTTGGATGGCTGATTATTCAGACCCATCATCATTCTTGGACTTGTACACGACGGATGCAACTTATAACTACGGTGGATGGTCAAATGCTGACTATGACGCTGCTGTGAAGAAGGCGCAAACAACTGATGCAGCTAATCCAAAGGCTCGTTTGAATGATTATGCTCAGGCTGAAAAGATCATTGAAAAGAACTTGGGATCAATTCCTTTGTATTACCGTGCAACTCCATACTTGGAAAACACAAAGGTTCATGGAGTGGTACAAAACCCAGCCGGAAACCCTTACGAATTCAAGTATGCTTACAAGAAGTAGAGCATGAAGGAACGGTTTCGAACGAAGTGAGAAATTGAACGGACGAGCTAACTAGGGTGCGTGTGTTGCGTGAAACGCGACGCTAAGGAACACAGTTAGAGTCGAGCTGTTCAAAGTTCCGTAAGGCGTTTATGGTAGAGCATGAAGGAACGGTTTCGAACGAAGTGAGAAATTGAACTTATGAAAAAACAGCGCGGTTGAGACAGAATTTTATATTTTGCCTCAACCGCGTTTGTGTAAATTAGATGATGCGTATTGCTAATTATTAAACACCTTGTTCATTTTTCAATTACATGGTGGATTTTTGATAAAGATAGTAAGTGGCGACACGGTCCCATTCGGCTTTTAATTTCGTTGACCCGAAATTTAGTCGAATTGGTGCCACTACCTCGCTTTAAGGAGTGTGCACAAAGGCGCTCTGAGCTGTCGGGATAAGATTATTTTCCAATTTGCTACCAAAGCGTAGCGACGTAGTGATTTGGAAAATGATCTTATAACCGAAACTCAGCCTTTGTAAACACGATAATCACTTAATATCATCATCTCAAGCCACCACGCCTTAAACTAAATGAACAAGGTTTCTGTCGTTATATTGTTCTTTGATTGATCAGCGCAGCGATTCTGTCGTCGGATGACCAGCCCTTACCGAATCTAGCCGAAACTTTTCACGCGTGCTTTAGCGCCGGGAAATTGGCGAATTATTTCGCCATTCGAACCACCTCCGTTACTAAGTCGCCCAGCTGTATGACACAGCTGCCCAACTAAGTACTGCGGATCGTGTTTTGGTAAGCGATAAATCGCTAACAAAACGCATAATGAATCGTG
>JAITPD010000042.1 GCA_031289615.1 Lactobacillaceae bacterium
AGGATCCAACAGTTAGTGGAATTGGCGAATTATTTCGCCTTTCATTCAGATTCGTGTAGGACAATCCGAACGTAAAGAATCTTTAGCGAAGCTGATCAACCTGGCACAATATTACACAATGCGTTATCTAGAAGTAGATGGCTAATAAAGATACAAAGGAGCTAAAAAGATGGACGATTTAAATAAAATTCCAGAAACAATGGAGGAAGTGCAAGCGCGCGTTGCTGCGATGACACAAGCTGGCTTTCCGGTGAGTGAGGATGACGTCATTAAGGAAGCAATCAAGAATGGCTTTCAGTCGTTGATGGACGAGCGCATGGAAGGGCATTATTACACGATTCATTGGAATTCTGAGTTTACTGCGCTTGACGTGTTTGGCTCAGCTGAGGAAATGGTTGGTTCAGCTTTGCCAGAAGAAGGGCAGGCGAGCTGGGTGGATCAATTTAAGGCAAATGCTGATTTTACGTGGTTTAACCTCGATAAGGCTGCAGGAAAGTTGATTGGACGCTAAACCGACTATATGGAGCTAAATTTTAATTGTTTACTAAGAAAAAGAGTTTATTTGGTGAACAAGGCTCGTTTAAGGTTGGAAATGTAATATACTAGACTATAAGCTATTATTTTTGGAATTAAATTCAAAGGAGAATTATATAATGCGTAAATATTTTGCTGAGTTCTTTGGAACTGCTATCCTAGTTGCTTTTGGTACTGGGGCCGTTGTCTTCGGAGGAACTTCATTTGGAGCATTCCCTATCGCAATCGCGTTTGGATTTGCTGTTATCGCTGGAGCATATGCTTTCGGAAACATTTCTGGAGGGCACTTCAACCCAGCTATTTCATTGGGAATGGCAATCAACGGTCGAATTACTTGGGCTGAATTTGCTGGTTATGCCGGTTCACAAATTGTTGGAGCATTCCTTGGAACTGGAATCGTTGGAGCAATCATTGCTACAATCAAGCCTACCAAGGACCAAATCGTTGCAGCCGGATTCGGAGCAACGAACTTTACAACTCCAATTAACGTTTGGGGAGCAACTGCAATCGAATTCTTGTTGACATTTGTCTTCGTTTTGATTGTTATCGCGGTTACTGCTAAGAACAACGAAGCAGGAAACACTTTTGCTCCTTTGGCAATTGGTGTTGCTTTGGCAGCATTGATCATGATGGGAATTGGCTTCACTGGTGCAGGACTTAACCCTGCCCGCTCATTGGCCCCAGCTGTTGTATTGGCATTGTTTGGTAGCACAACTGCTTTGACAAACATTGCAGCTTACATCATCGGCCCATTGGTTGGTGGTGCATTGGCAGCCGTTGTTGCTAAGTACCTTTTGGGAACTGAAGAGAACTAATAGCGTGAATGAAATTGGCTTGGGATTAATTTCTCAGGCCTTTTTATATAGAAAAATCCACTGGTAGATCCAGTGGTTTTTTGCCAAATTGATAAGTTTAATAGGTTAATTTTAGAACTACTATAACACCCAGAAGAGTCACCAATGTCAACAAAGATGCGATAATAATTTTAAATTTACGTTCGGTCATTAGATGTGAGTCTCCTTAAAATAATTTTGGTAGAAAAGATGGTAGATCAGTGACTAAGTGAACGTATATACCCAACCAACCTAGATTTATCAACAGGCTAATTATGTTTATTTAAAAATTTTGACATATAAATAGTAGAAGCTAACCCTGTTATTGACATGACAATGCTCACGAAAACGTAAAGTAAATCAGGCCAAGAAATAAATATTAAGATCAAGCCAGCTATGAAAAATCCAAACGAAAGAAAATACATCCGTGACCACAGATATTGATTTAATGTTTTATCTTGTTTGCTAGTTAAATTTTTTAATAAGTTAGGATTGTATTCGTCGCCTTTATTGTGATTATCCATTTTAACACCACCTTTACTATCAAATTTTAAAACTACACTTAGCTATTCTAAATATACTAACTACTATTACCGCATGTAGATTGGCGTTCCACCTTGATTCTCCACATTCTTCCAATACCAGTAGTCAATTGCTTTCCATTGCTTACTAGTGAGACCACCCTTAATATATGATAAAGAATCATCCGTTAATACAGAGTATCTTTCAATCTCGTTCGTTGACATTTCAAATGCCCTCCTAATTATTTTATTTAACATTGTTAATTATAATTCTGTAGTTGTTGATTGTCTCGCAACCGCTAGTTGCTAAAAAAGCTTAAAAAGTCATACGGAGTGGGATTGTTTAAAAGTATGTCATCTAGCCATAATTTCAACGATTATAAGAATTATAATGTAGGTATAAACAGAAAAGGGAGTGAACGATATGACTAATGAATTTCAACTAGAAGCTGTTACAAGTAAGTTTTCTATGGTGAGTAATGATGAGCTTCAACTTGTAGTCGGCGGTGACAAGCATTTGTATAATGTGTTTTATGATTTAGGACGGTCAGCAAGGAGTGAGTTAGGACGAATTGATGATTTTTGGGAACCTCGTGCGTATTAGGAAATATGAGGCATTATGAAAGGAAGTGGCGTTGTGAATAGCCTTAATAAAAATTTAAATGACTTCGATACTCTAAGTGATGATGACCTAGCTAATGCATTTGGCGGGGGTGGTAGCGTTAATATTAATATTAACTTTGGTGATTTGGTTGATTCAGTGAAAGGTTTCATGGACGGAATTACAGGCCACAAGCGACATTATGGGTGAAATTCTATTAATTTCAGGGCGGATATTAAAATCCGTTCTTATTTTTTTGGTTATATTAATTGCATTTTTATTTTTGAAAAGCTCTGTCATATACCTAGCACTAGACAATAATAGGTTGCCAGTATTAGCACGAATTGTAATTTATTTTGTTCTTAGTTATAGCATTGTTCTGATTGGAATATGGGGTGTTCGCCGGATTAATGTCAGTAATTTATTTGAATTTAAAAAATCATATTTATTTTTTGGTATGCTTTGTTCATTGCTTTTTTCAATGTTAACTTTTGGACTAACTTTATTATCTTATCGGCATGGATACATTTTAGGCCATTTAAACCAAGTTTCTTTTCATTTGACTGCAGGAAATGTGTTTAATAATATTTCTATGGGCAAGCATAATAAACTTAATTTATTGGTATTGGCTGATGCATGTACGTTTCAACCAATTATCGAGGAAATCATTTTTAGAGGAATTTTGATTAGTTATATGGTGGAGTATCAAAAATTGGCACCAGTTTTGGCAATAACTTTAGGGGCAGGACTATTCATGCTAGCTCATACTTTTAACACTTTTAATCCAGAAATCCTTTGCTTTGGTTTATTAGCAGGTTTTTTATTTACAAAGACAAAATCGCTTATTCCAGGGATTGCCTTTCATATGTCTGGCAATATGTTAATTGCTATTTTAAACATGCTAACATTTTCATTTAGCTAATTTTCAACCACTAATCATTAATTAGTTTATCAATACTTGTATCAAGAATATGAGCTAAGTCATTTGCCATTAACAATTCTGGCATTCTACGTTCATTTTCATACGCTGAAATCATTGATTGATCGACACAGGCTCTTTCAGCGAGGTATAGCTGAGTATAATGATGCTTTATGCGAGCTTCACGAAGATTACTGCCAAAAGATCCACCATAAATTTCCGATAGCTGTCTAGAGGTAAGTTCTTTAAATTTAATTTCATTCAATAATGACATGGATTGTTTGTCCTAAAATTTGGCTAGTGAATAGGCAATAATACCAACGCCTATTAATCCACTAATGATGTGATACCACCAAAAGAAGTTTGAAATTTGTTCAGATGGCAATGAAATAAAATTGATCGCTAGTAGTAGCCCAAATAAGGCTGGTAAATATTTTTTAATCTTCAACATAGTCTCAATTCATCTCCTCAAATATATCATTTCTTCAAATAAAGCATATGCCCATTATTTTCATAGGTCAATGAGTTATCGGTAACAGATTATAGAAGGTTAAACCTGTTATCGATAACATATAAAAGCCTATTGACGGGGCTTCATTGAAAGCGTATTCTCACTTTGACAATGTTTTACTAATTATTTGAAAGTGGGATTATCATGGGGATTGAATTTGGGGAACGGCACAAAATCACTTATATTGCACAAGTTGACGAACGTGACTGTGGTGTAGCTGCATTGTCGATGGTTTTGCATCGTTATGGGTCAAGTGTTTCATTAGCACATTTACGGGAAATTGCAAAAACTGATTTAGTGGGGACAACGGCATTAGGAATCAAAAAGGCTGCTGAGGACTTAGGCTTTACAGCTAAACCGATTAAAGCAGATATGAGTTTGTTTGGAATAGCTAATTTGCCATTACCATTTATTGCCCATGTGAATAAAGAAGGTAAATTTCAACATTATTATGTTGTTTATGGTTTTAACCGTCATAAGAAGCAAGTATATGTTGCAGATCCCGATATTAATGTTGGGAAAACTAGGATGTCTTTTGAGCGATTTGAGCGTGAATGGACCGGTGTAACCCTGTTTATTGCACCTAGCCCAGAATACAAACCAACGGAAGACTCTCGAGCACAATTTTTCACGTACATGCCAGTGATTTTAAGACAGCGTAAAATTGTTGCAAATGTGGTTATTGCAGCTTTAATGGTAACGTTGATTAGCATTGCTGGATCGTACTATTTACAGGCGATGATGGATCAATTTATTCCCAATGCGATGAGAAATACGCTTGGAATTATTTCGGTGGGCTTAATTGTGACATATTTGATTCAGCAAATTTTGTCATATGCAAAAAGCTATTTATTAGCTGTATTAGGGCAACGACTAGCAATTGATATTATCTTATCGTATATTAAACACATTTTTGAATTGCCAATGTCATTCTTTGCGACCCGCCGTACTGGGGAAATTGTTTCACGTTTTTCAGATGCGAACTCAATCATTGATGCTTTAGCAGGGACGGCATTATCATTATTTTTAGATGTTGGAATTATGCTAATTGTTGGAACGTTCTTGGTTATTCAAAATACTAGGCTTTTTCTACTTTCATTAGTCGCCGTACCGCTATATGTAGTTGTAGTCTACGTATTTATGAGACCATTATCAAAAAGCAATAATGCTCAGATGCAGAGCGGAACAATTGTATATTCATCTATTATTGAAAGCATTAATGGGATTGAGACTATTAAATCGTTAACTAGTGAGCAAACAAACTATCAAAAAATCGATGGCGAGTTTGTCGATATGTTAAAAAAGAGTTTTTCAACTCAAAGACTTGTTGCACTGCAAGATGCGATTAAAGGTGGGATTAGGCTCGTTTTAAATGTTCTAGTTCTATGGTCTGGTTCAATTATTGTTATTAATAATCAAATTAGTATTGGTCAGCTGATTACGTTTAACGCATTGCTAGGCTTTTTTACTGACCCGTTACAAAATATCATCAACTTACAGACTGTTTTGCAAAAAGCTTCTGTTGCTAATAATCGTTTAAATGAAGTTTATCTAGTTGGATCAGAATTTGAGGGTGACAGTGAACGACATGCAATAATTGAAGACCAAACAAGTAGATTAGAAATTAGGCATGTCGATTATAAATACGGCTTTGGTAAAAATGTTATCGACGACGTTTCAGTTAAGATTCCAGTAGGACAAAAAGTAGCGATTGTCGGGGTTAGTGGATCAGGGAAGTCTACTTTGATGAAATTATTAGTTAATTTTTATCAGCCGACTAATTATGGTCAGATCTTTTTAGGGAATCATGATATTCAAAAAATTAGCAAGCAAGCATTGCGACAACAAGTAACTTATTTACCACAAGAACCATATATTTTTAGTGGTTCGATTATGGACAATTTATTGTTTGGTGTGAAAGGTGAAGTGAGTGAAGAAGACATTTTAGAGGCCCTAACAATTGCGGGAATTAAAGATGAAATTGAACAAATGGAGGCCGGACTTGCAACAGAATTAACAGATGGAAGTGGAGTGTCCGGTGGGCAGAAGCAAAGAATTGCTTTGGCGCGAGCATTGTTAGTAAATGCACCAATTTTAATTTTAGATGAATCAACGAGTAACTTAGATGTGTTAACTGAAAGAACAGTGATTGATAACCTGTTGGCATTACCTGATAAGACGATTATTTTTGTGGCCCATCGTTTATCAATTCCTAAACGGGTTGATCGCGTGATTGTGATGAGTTCTGGAAAGATAGTTGAGGATGGTAATCATGATGAATTACTAGCAGATGATGGTTATTATTCACGATTGGTTAATGGGTAGGTAAATAAAATGTTTGATGAAAAAAAGTTAGAAAGTGCGGAATTTTATAATATTCGATTTAGGAATTTTTCGACCAAGATTATCATACCAATTTTTGGATTATTAATATTTTTAATTGGGTTTTCGATTTTCACAAAGCGTGAATTAGTCGTTACCGCAACCGGAGAAATCATGCCTAAAATTGTGTTGGCAACGATCCAATCAACTAGTAATAATCCGATTTCTGAAATCAAAATAGTTGACAATATGAAGGTGAAAAAAGGTCAAACTTTGATTTTGTATAAGGATGATGGAAATGGAATCAGTAAAGATTTATTGAGCAGTGAGATTGATGATGCCAAAGCTAATTTGACAACTTTAGATATTTACAGAGACAGCGTTGAGAATGGAAAAAGTAAATTTACTAAACCGGATGAATATGGATATTCTTCATTGTTTGATGACTACTTGGCACAAAAGCAAACCTTAGTGGCACAGCTTGATCAACAGGTAAGTGACAAAGATAATGCGAATCAACAGGCCGATCAACAGAAGAAAGTTTTAAGTGACAGTAAGGATAAAAATGACACAAAAATTAAGCAGCTACAACAGGTACAAGGTGCGATTCAGTCAAAAGATACTTCTAAATTGGTAGATAACCCTTATAAATATATTTACGATGATACACAGAAACAGACGGATGATTCTACCAATCAAGATCCTTTGAGTTTAATTCAGAGTCAAATTGATGAGTTGCAGAATCTTTCAGATAGTTATGCTGGCCAAATTGCCGGAGTTGCAAAAAATGGGCCAACATCACAAGCTGAGACAAATGAAAAAATTGCATCGCTTAAATCTGAGCAATTGTCGTCGATTAATAAAGATAAAACTGAATTAAAAAATAAATTATCAGAATTAACTGCAAAGCAAAAAGCTAATGACGTTGAAAATAATGATAATCGATTAACCGCTCCTAATGATGGGTATCTTCACATTGATGGAAGTCTGAATAAAATCAAGTATTTACCAAAAGGTAGCGCGGTGGCTGAGATTTATCCAAAACTGGTTCAGAGAACAAAACTTGTTGCTAAATTTTATATTCCAGTGACGCAATTACATGGAGTACGCACGGGTGAGAAAATTAGATTTGAGATTGCACGAAATATCAGTAAGCCATTAGTTTTAAATGGGAAAATAATCAAGATACCCAATGCGCCAATTGAAACGAAAAAAGGGAATGTATATGAATTATTGGCAGATGTGAAAATCCCAAAGCAAAGATTAGCAGATATGCATTATGGACTTGAAGGTAAAGTTAGTGTGATTAAGGGGAAGAAGACCTGGTTTAACTATCTGAAAGACGAGTTGTTGAACGAACAGTGAACTAGAATGTTGCTTCAGATGAATTAGTTGGTAATCGTAGTTTTTAAGAGGAGGAGCAAGGATTATGTGGGGCTTTAGAGAACTTAACGATGAAGAACTGACAAAGGTTTTGGGTGGTAGTGTTGGAAAAAATATTCGGATGATTCGCAATCATTTCTGTCTTTCACAAGATCAATTGGCCGATAAATTATATGTAACACGCCAGTCTGTGTCAAAGTGGGAAAATGAAGTTGATTTACCGGATTTGGCAACAATGATGAAAATCAGAGAGAAGCTCGACGTGTCTATTGATGACTTGGTTGATTTGTCAGAAGTAGATATTTTAGATAAGTTGAAGAAAAATAGCAACTAGCGGTTGCGGGACATCTCTATATTTAAGAATTATAATTAATTATGTTAAATAAAATAATATCTAGGAGGATATGAAGATGACAAAATTTAATAGTATCGAAGCTTATCAAGAGTTGAATGATAAGCAAATGGCAGAGGTTAATGGTGGGAACGCATATACGTTTGGTGCTTGGTTCATTGGTGCTTGTTGCGGTAAGCCCGGTGCAACTGCTGCTCAAATGCGCATGCGTAATCGCCGTTGGATGTAGTTATTAACTAGAGGACGAAAACTAAAATGACTGATATGAAGTTACAAAAATTTGCAGAATTAAATGATGAGCAATTGAGCAGTGTTTCTGGAGGATATGGATACGGTAGCTTTATCTGGGGAGTTGTTAAAAATTGGCGTGGAGAGGTTAGAGGTTTTGAACGTGGCTTTTCAGGGAAAAACTACTAAAAGAACAATTGGTGGCGTTATTAATAACCTATTGGATACATTGGTTAGTCTGGTAGCTTTTGTAGTGTTGGCAAGTATTTTTAACACACTGCCAATTTTGGTACCTTCACTATTCCAAGGCAACATGGCCGTAGTAATTAGTTTTATAAGTGTGATTATTAGTTTTGTCTTCGTGGTTAAATTGTATGATATAGCACAGGCAAAATATAGGGTTCCGATATTTGAACGGATTACCTTAAAAAACATTATAAAAGTAATTACTACATTTGTAGGGATGTTCAGTATTGAGGCAATTGTTTCATTAAGTTCCACGGCAAACAACTCATTAATAGATAATACAATGAAACATTTGCATGGGATTACATTAGTATTTGGAGTAGTAACAATCGTAATAATTGCACCACTTATTGAAGAAGTATTTTTCCGTGGATTGATGTTTCAAAGACTATCAAATTATGGTCTAATAATTCAAATAACGATCCCAACATTGATATTTACACTTTGTCATGGACCGCAAAATATTAGAGAGTTCGTTGCTTATTTGGTAATGGCGTCAGCATTTATGGCTACAAAGGTTTGGACAGGCCGGTTACAGTATTCAATTATATTGCATATATTTTGGAATTTACTAGCTTCTATCCCCTTGATTGCAACCATAGTTTGAAATGAATAGAGTATCTGAAAAACAAGTCGAAATATGGCTTGTTTTTGTCTTCAATGTGGGGAGGGGACAGTAATTGTGAACAAGCAAAACAAACGTAAAAAGTTACTTAATCAAATTGATGAGGTACTTAGTCTAATTGATTCGAAAAGTGATTTGTACAAAGCAATCTTAGAGCATGGTATGAATATGGCGAATAATAAAGATCGGCCAATTGAATATATAAAGTTGGCTCGTAATATTTCTGATAGTTTTTTATCCGCGAAATATGATATAGATCAAACGAAAGCACTAACTGCATTGATTTCGCAATTACAAAATCAAGATAAGTTCACCATGAGTGGAGGTGTTGGCTTTGGTGGATTGGCTTAGTTTTAGATGTGTAGGGGAGAACGAGATGAATTTTTTCAACAGCAGTAAAACATTTGGTGGATTGGTAACTGGATTTCTTAATTTCATCATGACTTTAGTGGGAATAACATTTTTTGCAGGATTATCAAACACGCTACCGATGACGTTGCCACTTGACTTTGGTGGCGGAATTTTTAGTGCTCTAATCGGCGTTGTTTTAAGTTTTGTCATCATTTTTAAGCTCTATCAAATTATGCGGAATAAATATAAAATTCCAATTTTTGCGCGAATTACTCTAAAGAATACGGTAATTGTGGTCATGATATTTTGTGTGCTGGCTATTTTCACAAATGTTGTCGGGAATTTTATCACAGTTGCGCCATCGGCAAATCAAGTCCGACTGAATGCAATGCTCGGTCATGTAGCAAGAACGCAACTCTGGATTGATTTATTCACGATTGTAGTGATTGCGCCAATTATTGAAGAAACGTTTTTAAGAGGGCTGATGTTTAGTTATTTAGCAAAGTTTCATTTGACGATCCAAATGTTGATACCAACGCTGATTTTTACGCTGTTACATATGCCAACTAATTTGTTTGATTTTTTGAATTATTTTTTCATGGGAGCGTCATTTATGATTGTACGAGTGTGGACTGGGACACTTCAATATTCGATTGCGATGCATATGTCTTGGAATTTCATGGCTTCGTTGCCGTTGCTTGCAACCATTATTTAAACCTGTATATCAAAAACGGGCTGAGACAGATTTTGCCTCAGTTTTTTATTTATCATGATAAATTTCTTGAAATATTTGAATTTTAGCTTATGGACTCAAACTCAAAATCAACAATGAATTTAAAAAACCTCAACCACTTTCCAACCCCAAAATAATGGTAAAATTGATGATAGTTACTAATTATTTCAACCGGATCTTACGTGCGAAAATAATTACTTTAATTTGTTGAATAAAGGGGAATCTGAAATGCTATTTACCGAGCGCGATTATTACCAAGATGTTGTAGATTTACTGGAAAACCACGGGGTCCAATTAACTGATATTGCTGAGCTAGTTAAGGTTGGGCAAGCTGAATTTATTCCTAATATGTCAACAGAGATGGCGATTGATAGTGTCGAACATGTGCTGCATAAAACTGAAGTCCAGGATGCGATCATGACTGGCATTGCGCTGGACGATTTAGCTGAAGCGGGGCAAATTCCGGAACCATTAGCAGGACGAATCAAGAGCGATCACAAGACTTACGGCATTGATGAAAATATGGTCATGGCGATTTTGGGTGTTTATGGCACGATTTCGTGGACTAATTTCGGCTATCTCGACCGGATGAAGCCAGGCATTATTGGTAAATTAAACGAAGAACAACACAATGGCGGGCGAGTGAACACGTTCATTGATGACTTGGTAGCGGCGGTTGCTGCAGCTGCGGAGGCTCGTATTGCACATGACTAAAAAATATTTGGTAATTACAACGGGTGGAACAATCGCTTCAGCAGTCACGGACAAAGGCTTGGCGCCAACAATTCCGGCTGAAGAAATTTTTGCATATTTTAAGCCTAAAGATGATGTTGAACTCGCTATTGATCCTTTGATGGCAAAGGATTCTACTAATATGCAGCCAGAAGATTGGTTGGCTGTGGCGGAGACGGTCAAAAAGAATGCGGACGAATACGACGGCTTCATTGTGACACATGGAACGGACACAATGGCTTACACTGCGTCGGCGCTTTCATATTTGTTGTATGGATTTGACAAGCCGGTGGTGTTAACTGGTTCACAAGTACCGTTGGGAATGCAATATACGGACGCAGAAACTAATTTGCAAGATGCATTGATTTTCGTGAGCGAAACGGATTTGAAAGGTGTTTTCATTGTCTTTAATGGCTTAGCAATGGTTGGAACGCGTGCGGTGAAGACGAAAACGCAGAGTTATGACGCATTTGAGTCGATTAATTTTCCTTATGTGGCACGGATTATTCATGGCAAGATGAACACGCTTTATCAACCAATAAACGAGGAGATTTTGATTCACCCAAAAGAGCTCGCTTTGGATACCAATATCTTTATGCTCAAGGCTTTTCCGGGAATGACGGTAGATATTTTTGATTATTTGGCCGAACATGCGCACGGTGTGATTATTGAGAGTTTTGGAAATGGTGGGTTGCCATTTGAACGGCGCAATTTGTTGCCAGGAATTCAGAAGCTGACTGAAGCGGGGATTCCGGTAGTGATTACAACGCAGATTTTGGAAGAAGGGCAAGATATTTCGCTGTATGAGGTTGGGCAACGTGTGGTTGAAGCTGGTGGAATTACGGCTGGTGACATGAACACCGAAGCAATTGTCGCCAAGCTGATGTGGTTGTTGGCTTATACGGATGACATTGAAGAGATTACGGAACTGCTGCAAAAGTCGATTGCGCATGATATGGGATTTGTATAAGAGAGCATGGAGCACTGGTTTTGAGCAGAGCGAAAAATTGAGTCAACGAGCTAAGCAGGAATCGTTCGTTGCGTGCAACGCGACGATAAGAGAACGGCTTAGAGTCGTAGAACTCAAAAGTGCGGAAGGCGTTTATAAAAGAGCATGGAGCACAGGTTTTGAGCGGAACACAAAGGAGGCAAAAAATGGCAGGACGTGGCGAATTAAAGTTTAATATTATTGAAAATTTTGGCGTACTTTCAACGAGCAAGACTGGCTGGAATTTGGAGCTGAACTTGGTGCAATGGGGCGAAAATAAGCCGAAATTTGATTTGCGCAGTTGGAACGGGGATCACACCAAGATGGGCAAGGGAATCGGTGTTACCCATGATGAATTAAAAACATTGCAAATGTTGATTGGCAATGTTTTGTCTGATGAAACTGCCGGCACAAAATCAGAAAACACTGCATTTGCGCCAACTGAATATGATTTTGATGTGGTTGATAATGAAGATGATTTTAAGCCTGATGTACCAAAAGTTGGTCGTTTGAGTGATTAAATATTATTACGCAGATTAACAAATTTTTTCACATTAAAACGGCATGTTAATGTCAATTTTAAGGTTCAGCAGGTAAGCTAGATGAAAATCGATTACGAGGGAGCTAAACATGGCAGTTAAATCAGTGAAAATTTTAATAGTTGAAGATGATTATGCATTGAGCGACACAATCAAAGAAACCGTGGGCGCATTGGGAGAAATTACACAAATTTATGACGGACAAGAAGGCCTTTTGGAAATTCTTTCTGGCATTTATGATCTTGTCGTTTTGGATGTGATGTTGCCAAGCAAAGATGGTTTCACAGTTTTGAAGCGTGCGCGCGAAGATTTTCCTAAGTTGCCTATTTTGATGCTGACTGCAAAGGGTGAGCTAGAAGACAAGATGCGTGGCTTCAACCTCGGGGCGGACGAATACATCACGAAGCCATTTTACAAGGAAGAATTGTTTGCTCGGGCCAAGACCTTGTTACGCCATGCCGGTCTGCTTGGAGATGAGGGAATGTTGACGGCGGGGAATCTCGAAATCAACGTCGAAAATCATCGAGTGTTTGTTGGCGGCAATGAAGTTAGTGTTCAAGGACGCGAATTTGGCTTGCTTGTTTATTTGATGCAACATCAAGAGCAAATCGTGACTAAAGATCAGATTTTTGATCGGCTCTGGGGCTTTGATTCGGACACATCTTTGACAGTCGTGGAAGTTTACATGTCTAATTTGCGTAAGAATCTCCGGACCGCTGGGGCTGATGTAAATATCAAAACTTTGCGTAATGTAGGGTACACTCTAAATCCGGTTGTTGAGGAAGATTAATGTTTAAAAAGATTCTAAACATGCGAGGACCACGGTTCTTTTATAAGCTGAGAAAGTCAATGTCAACACAATTGAAATTGACGCTTTTAACTGCGCTTGGATTTACGGTGGTCTTCGTTGGAGTTGGAACTTTTATTGATAATCAATTTCGCGATGTGATTTACAGCAATCCGGTTTCACACGTGCAACAACCGTTTTCTAGTAATCCAATAGGGCAAGGATTGGCTAGTTCAGCCACAGTTGATTATTCATACTTGACTAAAGAAAAGGTTAAAATTCCAAAAGACAATCGAATTTATATCATCTATTACAACAAGAGTTGGTATATGTTTTATAAGCATGGGACGCAGGTGGCCTACCAAAACATTGATCTCGAGCATGAGATTGTGGAGAGTTTCTCTAATCGTCTCTTCCTGATTTTCATCATCGCCGAAGTATTGTTGTTGGTGATGGCAATTGTCTTGGCTCGTGCGAACATGGTACCAATTACCAGAGTTTTGAAGCAACAGAGAACATTTGTGGCTGACGCAGCGCACGAGTTCAAAACGCCAATGACGATTATTCAAAATAAACTAGAAACAATGTTGGAGCACCCTAATGATTCTGTCATGGATCAGGTTGAAAATGTAGCAAATGCGCTCACCGAAGTCCGGCATCTGAATAAACTAACAGCGGACATGTTAAAGTTGGCGCAAGCTGATGCAGAAATTACATTGTTTGCATTTAAGCAAATCGATTTGGTGAAGGTGATCAAGGAAGTTAACGAAATTTTGGAGATCAATACTGAAACTCATCAACAGACGCTGGTGTTGGATTTGCCAGAGGAGTTAAAAATGGATGGGGATGAACAGCGTTTGCGGCAGTTAATCATGAATTTGGTCGACAATGCGCAAAAATATGCTGGTAAAAATTCTGAAGTCAGAGTCGAGGTTAAAAAGGTGCGTAACGTTGCACAGCTCAAGGTTTCTGACACTGGTGAAGGAATTAGCGCCAATGACAAGAAGCATTTGTTTGACCGTTTCTATCGTGTAGACAAATCTCGTTCGCGTGCAAGTGGTGGTCACGGTTTGGGGCTGTCAATTGTGAAGTGGATTGTTGAAGGACACGCTGGTACAATTGACGTGCAAGATACGGTTCCGCATGGGACGACGTTTAATGTGATTTTGCCTCTAAAGCAGAAAGGGTAAGCAAATGAATTTAGTAGTTGAACTTGATGCGAATGGATTGTTACCGGATAAGTATGCTAAGTTTGCGCCGGAAGAATTTCGGCAGGCGGGGATGCCCGTGGTGAATTTTCCAATCAAGATAAAAGATGTTCCTGCTGAAACAAAAACTTTGGGAATTACGTTGATTGACTATGATGCAGTTCCAGTTGGTGGGTTTCCGTGGATTCATTGGTTGGCGGCTAATTTACCGGTCACAGATGTACAAGAAGACTTGGCGCACTCGTCTGTGCAATACGCGCATGGAACGAATTCACTATGGCATAATGAAAAAAATAACCCTGTGATAACGCAATCTTATATTGGCCCAATGCCGCCTGATAAGACGCACGATTATACGCTTTCTGTTTTTGCTTTGGATACAGAATTGCCAGTGTCAGACGGATTTTTCTTGAATGAATTTAAAAAAGCAATTGCTGGGCATATTTTGGCCGAGGCAATTTTAGAGCTGCCAGCGCGTTCTGAATAGAGAATGCAAAATCAGCGAGGAGGAGTAGAGAATGTTTAAGAATATAATGCTATGGCTTGGTTGGCTGCTGGTAATCTTGGCGATCCTTGTGATTGGGGTGCCAGTCTTGTTAACGTTGATTGGAATCGGCTTTCACATCGTTGTGATTATTTTGGGGCTCGTCCTTGTGCTATTCTTAATTTTGCTGGTGATTGCCGCGATTTGGGCATTTATCTTTTTACGTAAAATGCGTTACAACATGAAGCAAGCGCAGGAAAATGGCGAAGAGTTCATCTTTAACACTAAGACAACGACATTCCATTTCAATGGCGATGATGCATTTGTGAATGAAAATGAGCGCCATCGCAACGGAATTAAAGATGTAACGCCAAAGGATCAAGATTAAAATTTAAAAACACGCGAACTCGATTGCCCCAAAAGGTTTTCATATCTATCATTACGTGTTCTATTGTGCTTTAGTGTATAATCAGCTAAAGCACATTTTTACATAGCGTTGCAGCAAGATTCTAATAGGGAGAGGAGGCCATCATGCAAACATTCTACACGTTGGCGTTATTGATTATTGGGGTGATTATCGCCAATATTATTAAGCAATTTTTCACTAAAATTCCAGAAGCATTTATTTTGATTATCATGGGTGTTGTCTTGTCAATCACGCCTGTTTTTAGAAACTTTGAATTAGAGCCAGAATTTTTCATGCTCGTGATTATCGCACCGTTGATGTTTATTGATGGGCAAAAGCAGTCATTTGCGAAAATCAAAAAGCGATTTAACATGATCTTTTTGCTGTCTGTCGTTTTAGCAACCGCAACCGTGGCCGTTGTTGGCGTGCTGACCAATTTCATCGAGGCAACATGGACGCTTCCGTTGGCGATTGCATTGGCGGCCATTGTCACACCAACTGATGCCGTGGCTGTTAAATCGTTGACAAGCGGTGGCGAAATGCCTGGTGGAGTCGGTGAAGCACTAGAACTCGAAGCCTTGTTTAATGACGCAACCGGCTTGGTCATCTTGGACTTGGCTCTCTCAGTGTTGAGCAATAAAAGTCTGTCGGTGGTTGGCGGACTAGAACATTTTTTGTTTGTAGCCATTGGCGGAGTTGTGATTGGAACAGTGGGTGGCATGTTGATCGTTTCTTTGCGCGTAAATCTGAACCTGCGCTCTGCAAATGCTGAAACAACGGTGATACCAATTGGACTTTTGACGCCCTTTGCGATTTATTTGATTGCTGAACAATTTGGTGTTTCTGGAATATTGGCAGTTGTCGCAACAGGGATCGTGCATAATTGGGAAGCAAGCCGTTTGCGCCTTTCTTCAACGCGGGTTCAATTAACGCAAAATACGATTTGGTCGACCCTTTCCAATGTGTTAAACAGCATCGTTTTTCTAATTTTAGGAATTTCATTGCCAACAGTGTTCCACGTCATTGGACAAATTGGTTTATATGGAACGCTTGGCTTACTAGGGCTAGGAGTGCTGATTTATCTTGTAATGTTTGTGATCCGTTTTGTGTGGGCTTTGCGCGAAAATGCGGCTTCAGCCGATACATTTTTTGCGCCACACGATGATAAAAGACATCGGTTTTATTCACGGGTGTTTGCATTGAGTGGTGTGCACGGAACCATGACGCTGGCGATGGCATTTTCTTTGCCAATTGAAATCGCGGGGCATCCATTTCCATATCGTGATGAACTCATTATTATTGCCACAATCGTGATTTTGATTAGTATGATTGTGAGCGCCATTGTTTTGCCAATGATGTTACCAAAGGCTACGAGCACCTATACTCCGATTGAGATTGAACATGCACGGAACAAGATGGTAGATTATGCAACATTGCGGGTGCGTGAAACGATTGAAGAACACAGTGTGCGCGAAGCTTTAACGCTACAATTACAGTCACAAAAGGGTTGGGGGACTGATCGTGAGCACATTAACAAAGATTATGAAGAGCTCTTGACTGAGACAAAAGATTTCGTGATTGCGTATATTCATGGCGATTATGTTAGCGCGACTTATGGCGTTGAGGTAATTAATATGTATGATAAAATTATTGACCGTTTGAAAACGACTTCAGGTGGTCATCAGGGTAGTCCGCTTCGGTCCCTGAACAAGTTTGAACGAATGATCAAACATTTGTCTCGCGAGACAAAATGGCATGTGAAAAATGGAGTTATTACACCAAAACAGCGCCATGCTCAACGTGAAAAGTGGTTAAATCAGCGCGGAGTTGATGCTGTTCAAAAGTGGCAAGATACTCGAACAGCACTATTGAATTTAAATGATGACGTGATCAATGCGGTTGATAAGCATATTGACGATGTGTTGCGCGAACGTTTGGAAGAAAAGCACGGAGATAATCAGCATGTAGATATGGTGCGTGATACTTTGGACAAATATTTTGCTAACTTCAAACGTGATTATAGCAAGGAAGCTGTTGTGGTCGATAGCGAACTGTACATGCAGGCTTTCCAGTACGAATATAATTTTGTGCAAAAAGGTGTCAATGATGGGTATATTTCTTCGTCAATGGCGACTGAATTGTACAATGAAATTAATCAAGCGCAAACATTGCAGTTACAACAATTGCAACAGTTGGAAGCGATTGTTGAGTAATTTAAATAAAGTGCTAGTTGTGAAATATGATACTTTGTTTGATCAGCTTCGCTAAAGATTCTTTACGTCCGGATGGCCTTGCACGAGTCTATGCGTTTTGTTAGCGATTTATCGCTTACCAAAACACGATCCGCAGTACTTTGTTGGTCAGCTGTGTTATACAGTTGAGCGGCACCAATTCGACTAAATTTCGGGTCACCGAAATTAATAGTCGAATGGGACCGTGTCGCTACTTACTATCATTATTGAAAAGCCACCACGCAAGTGAAAAAATGGCCAAGCCCTTGCCGAATCAAGATATTTCACAACTCAAAATGTACCGGTCAGTGCGAGATATTGCACTGGCTTTTTTGCTATAACAGCGCCTTTTTGTAATTTGACTTACGCAATTAAATGGTGCACAATATATATTGTAAGTGAAAAGAGTTGAGTGAAATGTAGTAACCAGTCTTGCCGTGATTTAGAAGTATTTAAAATAAAATGGAGGATAGTGACATGTTGAAAATTTCAGAGCAGTTAACAAATAAAATTCAGGCGATGATGAAGCCGGATACGGTTTTGGTGCTGGATTTTGATGACGGTGTTGGTCCATTTTCAAATGCTGCAACGTGTACATTGGATGTAGCATTTAACCTAATTTTAGCTAAGCGCGACCAATTGACCAATGATTTTAATGCACAGATTGAATCAAATTTAGGCAAGATGTATGTGAAAAAATATTCAGTTTCACAACTTGGTGAAGGTGATTTGAGCTTGAAGCAAAATAAGTATTTAGCAAATGTGTTAGAGAGCGATTCAGGATTATTAGATCCAAATTGCGGGGTAATTGATGTGCAGGGGGCAAGTAAAGATGAGCAAAAAGTTGGCAGTGGTTTATCATGTGACGGGGTGTCTCAAGTGCAAGCTGACTACAAAGATGCTGGAACGACGGGGAATTGAGGTTAAGACTGTGAATATTGATCACAATCCGGATGTCTTGAAACGTTTAAAAAATGAAGGGCACTTGAGTTTTCCAGTGATTGAAATGAGTGACGGATCAACTTGGAGTGGCTTGAGTTTAAAGCATATTTTGCAGAGTTAGGAGCAGATAATTATGGCACAACAAACAGCGATTTTTGCAGGGGGATGTTTTTGGTGCATGGTTGAACCGTTTGATCAGATGGATGGAATTGAAAAAGTTCGTTCTGGTTACACGGGTGGAAATGTACCAAATCCAACTTATCGACAAGTCGGGACGCACAAAACAGGACATGTCGAGGCAGTTAAAATTTGGTTTGATGATACAAAGATTTCATATGACCAATTGTTAGAAATTTATTGGATGATTGCTGATCCGACAGATGCGCAAGGACAATTTGCGGATCGTGGAAATACGTATTTGCCGATTATATTTGTGAATTCGGCCCAGCAACGAGCGCAAGCAGAAGCATCAAAGAAGAAGTTAAATGCTTCAGGGCGCTTTGATAAGCCGGTTGTTACGCAAATTTTAGAAGCTAAACCATTTTATGATGCGGAAGAAGAACATCAGGATTTCTACAAGAAAGATCCGTTCCGTGAGGCGATGATGATGAATCCGCGCCATGCGTATCAAGATCGGTATTGGTCAGATCAAAAAAAGGGGTGATCAACAATGGATAATCAGGAATTAGAAAAACGCAAAGCTGCTTTGACGGCGGAGCAATATGATGTGACGCAAAAAGCTGGAACAGAGCGTCCGTTTGCAAACGAATATGATAATTTTTTTGAAGATGGAATTTATGTTGATGTTGTCAGCGGGGAACCACTTTTTACTTCGCGTGATAAGTATGATTCAGGTTGTGGTTGGCCAGCGTTTACGCATCCGATTGATCAAGAAAACGTCAAAGAAAATCAAGACCGATCATTTGGAATGGAACGTGTTGAAGTTCGTTCGCGTGATGCAAATTCTCATCTGGGACATGTCTTTAAGGATGGACCGCTGGCTGATGGTGGACTCAGATATTGCATCAATTCAGCATCGCTTAAGTTTATTCCAAAAGGCGAAATGAAAGCAGCAGGATATGAAAAATATCTTGAACAGCTTAAGTAAACGTAGAAAGGTGAGGGTGCTAAGATGGCTGTCAAAGAAATTACAGATGCAAACTTCATGGAAGAAACAGGTAGCGGTGTAACTCTGACTGATTTATGGGCAACATGGTGTGGCCCTTGTCGGATGCAGAGTCCGGTGATCGAAAAGGTTGCCGAATTAGAAACCGGGGTAAAATTCACTAAGCTTGACGTTGATAAAAACCAAAAAACTGCTCAGGAACTTGGAGTGCGGGCGATTCCAACATTGATTATTAAAAAAGATGGCGAAGTTGTCGAACGTTTGACGGGCTTTCATACAATCGATATGATTCAAAAAACGTTGCACAAATATGAAAAATAGCATCAACATGTTAAAAAAATGGGTTATTCACAGTCTAAAGCTATCCAATAATGTATAATTTAAGTATCTTATAAAAGGGGAATTTGAATTATGATAAGTATGGGACAGGCATTTAAGCTATTTTGGAAGCGTTATGTTGACTTCACAGGCAAGTCGACGCGAGCAGAATATTGGTGGATGACATTATGGCTAGTGATTATTTATGTGGTTGCAACGCTTTTGGCCCTCATATCTGGGTTGACTTTGTTTGCTAGTGTAGTTGGAAATGTATTTTCAAATGAGCCAGTCGAAGCCGTTAAGCAACTGTTTGCTGGTGGAACCGGGATCTTGTTTGGAATAATTCTACTAGCAATTGTGCTCTTTACACTGGCAATTATCATTCCATCGATTGCGCTACTTGTCCGGCGATTGCGTGATGCCGGCTTAACAACTTGGGCCGTCTGGGTTTTGGTTGTCTTGACATGGATTTTATCAGGGTCAGATACTCTCAGAACTAATGATGGATTCACGTTGATTGGCCTTGTCAGTGGATTACTTTCGTTAGCACGACTTGTGTTTACTATTTTGCCAACTGGAACCCTTTCAAACATTGCTGTAATTGGAAATGGTGACGACAGTGCTGTAGAAGTCACAGAGTTTAATGAAACACCACATGATGACTCAAACGACGAAATTTGATGATTATTTTCATCTAAATGTGTAAAATTAAAATGCTAGAGCCCAAATCAACGGTTTCTAGCATTTTTGTTTAGTGTGACAAATATGATTTCTTTTGCAGGTCTTCCAACGATTCAAGATGGAATCCTTTGCGCGAAAGTAGTTTGATTATTTTTGACAATGTGGGGCGATCAACCGTATTTGGTAACGTGATAATCAGTCTCTGAGTGCGCAAGTTGTTATTTGGGTTCAAAGTGATCGCACTTGCAATGGTCGAATAGCGCGAAATGTACTTCGCAACCTTTTCGAGACTACCACGTTCGCTATCGGTCAACAGGGTCAGCGTGTAACGACCTTCGATTGTCTGCCACGAATCAGCCAACATACTCGTCATCATTGAGTGCGTTAAGATTCCAAGGAAATGATGATTTTCATCAACGATTGAAATAAACGGCAAGTCTTGCAATGAGAAAAAAGCTTCAAAGAAAGTGGAATTATTTTCGATGAATTTAGTCATATTGCGCATAAGGGATGTCACTGGGAAATTAAGGTCTCCCTGGTCAGCCTGATGTTGATAAATGTGCATTTTGTAGATGACACCGCGAAAAAGCGTTCCAGTCTCATCTAGGATTGGAATCGCACGGAATGATGTAGTTTTAAAAATGGCCAACGCATCTGCCAAAGAAGAATCTTCAGTAACAGTGACCAAATCAGCTTTGGGCTTTATAAGGGATTCAAGCATGCAAGGTCTCTTTCTCTAATCTTAATCTCATAATTTTACCATGGATAGCGATAAAATCATAGTGTATTTTGAAAGATACTCATTTAATAAAAGCGAGGTCGGATGGAGCGGCACCAAAATTGCATCTTGTGAACGAATAAACAATCTTTACGTTAAATTTACAATCCATCTATCGAACGTTTACAAACAAAGGTTATCCTAAATTTAGGAGTTATGATTCTGGTTAATAATTATAACGACCTAAAAACAAAACGAGGTAGATTGAAATGATTGACAAGCAGAAGAAGCGGCAAATGCGAAGGGTATTAGCGGCCAGCACGTGTATCTTTATACTAGGTTCTGGAGCCATAACACCTGGAGCCACAGCAGTTTTTGCAGACTCAAAGACATCTCAAGTTTCATTCAAGCAGACAAATACAGATGTAAAAATAGATCAGAAAAAATTCCCGGACGCTGCAGTTCGTAAAGCCTTGATCGAAAATTTCAAATCAGACAAAATCACCCCAACGCAAATTAAGGAAACCAAAGAGCTTTGGATTAATCAAACACATGCTAAAAATATCACAGGACTTGAAATCTTTAAAAATTTAGAAACGTTGAACTTGAGTAATACGGCAGTAAATAATTTAGATGAAATAAATCATTTCACAAAATTAAAAAATTTAATCTTGGTGCATACAAAAGCTAAGAAACTTGATGTGGCAAAGCTTAACAAGCTTAAGAGCCTTGATTTCCGCTTTAGTTCACTGGAAGAAGTTGATTTGCCAACTGATTATCATCTGAGCGAAATTGGAATTGAAGGAAGTCATTTGGCGTCAATTGATTTGCCAAAGGGAACAAAACGAGTGGACGACACAAGTAATCAGACTAATATTGAGCTTGAAGGCCAAATCGTCGATGGGTTTGGGCAAGTTGATTTCCATAAAGTGCTTCCAAATAGCGATATTACTAATGTGAAGGTTTCAGATGCTGGTTGGAAATACAATGTAAAAACTGGAATTGCAATCACAAGAAACGCAGTCAAAGCTGGTGAACAAATTCCTTTGTCATATAGCTATAATTCGACTGATAAAAGTGAAGCATTGAACACTGTTGCACAGATAACGATGAAGGGGACTCAAGATGCGCCGGTCGAAAACGTTCCTTCGATAGCAACCATCGTGCCGATTGAATCCGTTGTTCCTAGTGAAATTAATTCAGTTGAAGCTAAAATCACAAAGTTAACGGTCGATAATGATGAAGCAGCAAACAATTTGAGTTACTTTAATGGAGATGTCAAAAAAATTAGTGGCGAAATCCAGTTAGGCAATGGGCAAGATGCTGAGAATACGTTTAATAAGATTAACGGGACGGCGAATGCATTTTCATACTTCATCATGAGTAGCAATCTTGAAACAGCAAGTGTTACGACGCAAATCGATGCGGACGACCACAGTAAATTAAAGTTTGAAATTTCAAATATTGATCTAAGCAAAAATGATGACGACAAGGTTACCTTGACAATCCCCGCAGCAGAAAACAAGTATGGTAAAGATTTTACACTGTCATGGGATGTGAAAAAATTGGAAGCCAAAGTGCAAGGTGATGATACTTTGCATGAAGTTTCAGTTAACAATGGAATGGTAACTTATAGTGCAACGATTGACACTCCAAATGGGCATAAAGCCGGCCTTAGCGCAGCAAATCTAAATCTAATTGGAGCATTTAGTGATGCTACGGTTTCGAAGGTTGATGCAAGCAATGTGTCTAATGTTGTCGTAGAATTCATTCATCCCGCAATTCATGATGTTCGCAATCATGAGGGCGGAATTCAATTTAAGCCCCAAAGTATTTGCTTTCCAGACAAGGAAATGAATGCAAGTCCAACAACGGTCACGATTAAAGATGGTTATGTTCCTAAAATTGATTATACTAGCTCGAGTTCCAATGAAAATTCTGAGCCAGCCGGAGCAACGTTTGATAAGGTAGAGTTGGCACGCACGATTACGTATAATACTGTGCAAACACTTTGTCGAGTTGGGAAGGAATTGCTTGATAAGGAAAATCAAGTTGGGAAAGGATTAACCGGCCTGTTTCCAGCTGTCGGAATGGTTTTTGATTTATATGAAATGTTCTCAACAACAAGTGATCTTGATAAGCCAGCGAGTGAATTGATGATTGAAAAAATTGAAAGTCAATTGACCTCGCTTCAAAGCCAAGTTGCGATTCAAGACAATCAGTTAGCGACAATGATGGCAGTTCAAACTGGTAAGACTTGGTTAGGTAATTTCAATGAAGCGATGAATGAAATTTCACCACAAAATGGTAGTTCGCAAGTTAAAAGTGCAATTTTCAAGGGAAGCGCAGCAATGCAAGCATTATTTGGAACGGTAAATACCTTAGCAGAAAACGGACAATCAGATGATGAGCAAGTTATGAATGAACTTAGTCAAATTGTTGGTCAGGATAAAGATGACAGTGCCAACGCTGTTAATGAGTGGATGAAATTAGTTTTCAATCAAGAAGGTGAACATGGCGGAATCGTTAGCCCACTTGATGAAAAATTTAATAAGCTACAGAATTATTTGTTAAATTCAAACAGTAAAGATGGCTCAGGATATGATGTTTTTGATCATTATCTAGCTGCAAATTATGATTGGAATAAGGAAACATTTGACTATCGAGCTGAATTTTATAACGGCACAATGAAGGAATATGAGACGCTGTATGCAATTATGACAACTGCAATTGCTTATGACCGTGATTGCTGGCAAGATCAAGAAGAAAACGATCAGAGGGTCATGGATGAAGCAGTTGCAGAGGGGATGAATAACGACAGCCTTCCTGAAGAAACTCGCAATAGTTTAAAAGCGGTTTATAAGAAGGCACATGATGAATTTGTTTTAGCTAGTGCCAATGAGAAGGGTGATAAAAATTTAATTGCAGCTGACGACCCAAATTCACTCGTTGGGGCACATCAAAAGATTGCTGATATTTATACAAAGAAGACGAAAGATTTAGCAGAAGAAAAAGAGCAAAATGAAAAGAATAACGTCATTTGGAGTTATCGTTTGAATCGGGCAATCCAGCCAAGTGTGACGATTGAATTCGGTGATGGAGTCGCTGGTAAAGCACTAGGAACGTTGGGTAAAAAGGATCCTGATGGTCATATTATGCATCGTTGGGAAGATAAGGATAACCAAGCATTTGATAATCACCTTTCAGAAGCTGATATAACAGTACTATATACTGCAGCTCATATGCGAGGAAAGTCGTTTTATCAAGAATTAAATGATGTTGGATTTACGGCAAGCAGATTGTCATGCTTGAATAATTTTAATATTTTAGATATGCCAGCTGAATTGTGGACAGGCGCTTCTAGGATGGCAAACGGATATAATGATTATAAATACAGGACTTCGTGGAGTGTTGATGAGTACGCGACAACTATAAAGCGTGGAGACCGAAATGAACAAAATCGAGAACAGCATGCCTTCCATTTGAATTGGTCCGAAAATTTTTGGGGTGTGAAATCTTGGGGATACAGTTGGCAAGATGTACTTGATTCAAATAGCACGTATATTGCCTTTCTAAGTAATTGTTACGATGAAAACGGCAAGGATTATGTGCCAGAAGTGGTGGCAGTTAATTAAAATATAGAACTAAATTATTAAACACCAACAAATTAAGCTGTCCTAATTCAAAAAAATTAGGGCAGTTTTTGCTTTTTCATACTTGTTCTTTCCATAAGTCAAAAAGTTAGCGTAAAATAAAGGTAAGCAAAAAAGTTTTAGGGGTGGGTCTTTTAGATTCAGCCCCTTAATGGCGTAAAGAAAAAGAGGGTTTTGAGATGAAGATGATTGTTGGGCTGGGAAATATTGGGAAAGAGTATGATCGAACGCGGCATAATATTGGCTTCATGACGGTCGATACGTTTGCCGAACAGTATCAAGCCAAGTTTAAGCAAGATGGTCCGCACAAGGCGTTTGTAGCTGATTTGCGTGTTGGAACAGAAAAGGTTTTGCTTGTTAAACCAACTACTTATATGAATTTGTCAGGTGAGGCAGTTCGTCCGTTGCTAGATTATTATAATCTTGACGTTGCTGATTTATTGGTAATTCAAGATGATATGGATTTGGAATTTGGAAAGCTGCGTTTGCGGGCTAAAGGTTCAGCTGGTGGGCATAATGGGATCAAGTCTCTGATTGCTCAACTTGGAACGCAGGAATTTAATCGCTTGAAGTTTGGAATTGCGCATCCAAAACATGATAAGCAGGCGGTCGTTGACTTTGTGCTTGGTAAATTCGGCAAGGATGATGAGCCGGATTTGTTGCGGGGAATTGATACGGCGCAAAAGATTATCGAAGACTTTGCGGCAGGGTTAGAAATCAATGAATTGATGAACAAGTATAATTAGTTAAGTTGGTACATTGTGATTGACCCGGTCAGCTTCGCTAAAGATTCTTTACGTTCGGATTTGCCCTGCACGATTCATGCAGAATGGCGAAATAATTCGCCAATTTCACGGCGCTAAAGCACGCTTGAAAAGTGTTCTGCTAGATTCGGCAAGGGCTGGTCATCCGACGACAGAATCGCTTCGCTGATCGGGCTTAGCACAATTAATACCTTAGTCATTTTATTCAAGGCGTGGTGGTTTGAGATGATGATAGTAGGTGATCATCGTGTTTACAAAGGCTGAGCTTCGGTTATAAGATTATTTTCCAAATCACTACGTCGCTACGCTTTGGTAGCAAATTGGAAAATAATCTTATCCCGACAGCTCAGGACGCCTTTGTGCACACTCCTTAAAGCGAGGTAGCGGCACCAATTCGACT
>JAITPD010000021.1 GCA_031289615.1 Lactobacillaceae bacterium
TCGTGACGATGGCACTGAGGTCACACCTGTTCCCATACCGAACACAGAAGTTAAGCTCAGTAACGCCGAAAGTAGTTGGAGGATCGCTTCCTGCGAGGATAGGAAGTCGCGATGCATATTGGACGTTTAGCTCAGCTGGGAGAGCACCTGCCTTACAAGCAGGGGGTCACAGGTTCGATCCCTGTAACGTCCATTAGCTTGATGATTTAATTCAAGGCTTTGCCGTGGTGGCGGAATAGGTAGACGCGCGGGACTCAAAATCCCGTTCTCGCAAGAGAGTGTGGGTTCGATTCCCACCCACGGCATAATGAAATTGAATAAACCCCGTTGTATCGGCTTTAATAGCTGGTATGAGGGGGTTTGTTTTTTACAATGCAAAATAATTTATAAGCCTAGATAAATGAATAATGTCGAATAGACAATAGTAAATTTCAATCAAACATTCACTATAATCCAAAAATTTGTTTGGAGTAACTTAATTCTTATGGCATAATAAAGTGGTTGATATTAATGAAGCTAGGAAGGACAAAGTGGATGGATTTGATAAAAGAAATAGCCTTGGCAGATGTTGTTACGGCTAAAAAAGCGATTAGAGCAGGAGTTGACCGCATTGAATTAAATGCTCGTTTGGATTTAGGTGGCGTAACACCAACGTTTGCAGCTGTTCAAGGAATTCTCGATATGATTAGAGGAACACAAGTTGAGCTAGTGGTAATGGTGCGTCCACGTGGCGGTGATTTTGTTTATTCTGGTTCTGAAATAAAACAGATGAAACAAAGCATTGAAAGATTAAAGCAGATGGGTGTCAAAAATGTAACATTTGGTGTATTAACCCCGGCTCAAGGAATTAATTATGAAAAAATGAATGAGTTAATCGAATTTGCTGAACCAATGGCTGTAGTTTTTCACATGGCTTTTGATGATATTCCTGTAACTGATAAATTGACTGCAATAGATTGGCTTGCTCAACATGGTGTCAAAAGAATTTTAACACATGGTGGAAGTTTGGATTTGCCTATTGAAGAAACTTTAGATGCACTGAAAGAGACGGTTGAAATGGCTCAAGGACGAATTGAGATTTTACCAGGTGGAGGAATTACTTTCGCGAATGTTGAAAAAGTAGCTGAATATCTACAAATCACGCAGGTTCACGGGTCAAAAATCATCGTCATTGCTTAAAAGCATTGATAAACAATTAGTAAATGGTGTATAATTATATTTGTTGTTTTTGGGTATCATCAATGAATTTTCGGGACGTAGCTCAGCTTGGTAGAGCACCTGGTTTGGGACCAGGGGGTCGCAGGTTCGAATCCTGTCGTCCCGATTGTACGGAGTCAGTTCATATAGAGCTGACTTTTTTGTTAATATTAGCAATTAGGAGAGTTGGTCGTATGTTAAAATTAATGATGACCAGGATAAATAAAAAGAATGAGGATGGGCGCGATGAAAGATAATTTAAAACAGGTGACCAGTGATACTTTCGTCGACATGATTAATCAATTAGCGAATGTTAGTCCGTTAGTCGGAGAAAAAACGATTCATCAAGAACCCGGGATGTCGGTTCGCGCTACAGATGGTGAAAGTTATCTCCTGCCGTATTGGGATGTAATCAAGCGGGCTGATGACACGTATTGGTCACCTCTGGATGGTGATCGAAAGACAATTTATGATGTCACGACATTTGAAGTTCAGACCCAGGAAACCGGTGAATGGGTAAAAATGGCTGTCTGGTTTGGAATGGACAAAATTTAATTAGAAAAAAAGGAAGCTGCAACAATTTCTGTGCGCCTTCCTTTTTTTGTAGCGTTATTTAATTTTACGCTTTATAAAACTCAGTAAACTCAATATAATCAGCAGAACAAAGCCACCAAGCCCAATGAATAGCCCAATTTGGAGCCAAGGAGTTTGGTACTTTAAGTGAATTACATTATTACCAGCGTGCAATTTAATTCCTAGCATGCCATCGTTGATTGTGATCAATTGATTTGAAGTGCTTGTCCAACCGGGACTGGCTGGGATTGTCGTGGCCAAGACCTTTGCCTTTGGAACGTTGATTTGAGCTGAAATAGTGTTCTTACCATAACGAATCTTTTTTGGAGCAGATTGAATCGCAGTTTGTGCAACTTGATCAAAACGCGAGTCGACAGGGATTGCCACAGCTGAGATTTTAAAACGATATTTACCTGGTTGATCTATTGTGATAGGAATAAAATGCGTCTTGCCAGTCTTACCAGCCGTTCCTAAGTTCAATGTGATTTCCGAACGCTTTTGATAAAATGAAAGATTATTGCGTCCAGGTTGATAAACTGTATTTTCATCACCACGATATTCACTTGTCAACGAATAACCATTAATCTTTGGCCCAATTTGCGTGATATTTTTCCTTAACCAGTTAAATGAAAATGCTTTCGGGTTATAACGTAAGTCCGTCGATTTTTGCGGATTTTGCAGAGCTTGAGCATAGTTAAACTGGTACGTGGCTAATGCATTTTGATACCGTTGTTGCATTGTGAAAGGTTGGTATTTAATCTTGGTGAGTTCCAGATGCAGCTCAGTTCCCTTTAGTGCCGAATTAGCTTTCAAAAAAATTCCGTCTGGCAAAACACTGGGATGGGTTGTGTATTCATAGGTGAGATTTTTTTGCCAGTTACTAGTTCCATTGAGTGAAATAGGCGTCTTGATGACCTTACTTGCAAAAGCAGAATCAGCTTTAGACTTACTTCCTTTCACTACAATTGAATCAGCCAGAGCAGCCTCACGTTGGGTCGCAGAAAGTTTAGCAAATGTTTTAGTAGACAGCACTGATTTTGGCAGATACATAAGCGGATATGCGTTTTTAGAAACAGCGATAGATTGCCCATTGACGAGTTGATTGAGTTGCGGCTCATAAGAATACGGTGTGAAATGATCAGATTGATTCTGATAAAGAGTTGTCACACCCAAAATGTTGGCCAGAACATTTCTATAATCAAGAGTTCCCGTTACATCATTTGGATTTGAAGTTTGATTTTGCAATTTACTCATAAAGCTTGCAGTTGACGCATTTTGTAATGACCAATAACTATTGATATTTGTTGTATTACCAATCAAAGGCAGGTTGTTGGCTGGAGAAATCCCTTGAATGTTGTTGAGTGAATCGTCAATCAGTGAACGTGTATTTTCAGGAGTTGTAACAGCGTAATTAGCTTGCTCACTCGTTAACTTTTTAACGGTTTGCGTGGGAATCATCGTGGTTGTGTCAGGGCTACTGTTTAACATGTGATTGCGGTTCATTAGAACAAAGAGGCTGACTAGAGTGCTGGCGACTAAAATAATTGGAGTGCGTTTGTTTGGTTGTAATTTAGTAAATAGTAGAACGGTAATTCCTGCAAAGAATGTGGCGATTAGGAGGCCGTAGTTCATAGTAAGGTCAAAATCATTGGTCACCCACAGAGAAATAGTTGCAATTCCCCCAAGCGCTGCGGTCCACATCAAGTCTTTAATTGTGACATCTGCCAGACGCGAAACGACTTGGACGATCATGAGGGCCATTGGCAAACTCAGCAGTAAAAGCCAGCGATTTGAAGGTGACGAACCACCATTAAAGATTGCTGCAAAAATTGGTGATAGGAGGAATATTCCACTGGCAAGCCAAATTAAATTGAAGGGCAAATAAGTTTTAAAACGGCGGAAACCAAAGACAATTGCAAAGATGCCAAGGAAGCTGATACCGCCTGTGACCCAAAAACTCGGAACGGCGTCATTGCCGATGATTTGTCCGGGCAAGCTCAGGTAGTATTCGACAGGATAAACGACGAGACCATTGGCCAACGAATTATTGGCACGAGCAGCGTTGAACATGGCAAAGATTGAAGGTACAAAAAGCGGCGCACTCAGCAATGCACCAAACACAGCTGAGATAATGATGCGAAGGGTGCAGCGCCGTAGTTCAGGCTTTAAAATAATACTTGTAACCCACACAAGACCAGTTGCTAATGCCAACATGAATGCGAAGTAAAAATTATTCCACAAAGTCCAAAAGACGAACAATGTAAAGATACCCCATTTTCCAGAACGCATTAATCGGAAGAGACTCCATATTAGGAGCGGAAAAATAATGAGTGGGTTGATGAAGAAGGGGTGCTCAAAGGCCGCAAAGGAAGTATAGCCCGTCATGACATAGCTAATCGCACCTAGCGAGAGAATCCAAGCGGAAATGTTAGTCTTTAGTAGCCGGGGTGCGACAAACACAAAGCTGAGGCCAGCCAACCAGAGCCGAACAATTAGCATAACATTGTAGTAATCAAGTACATGCGCAGTTTTGATGAACGCGATTGGGTATGTGAAAATATCTCCCATCACATAGTAAGAAAAAGTTTGCAGATAATCTTGACCAAGGCCAATGTGCCAATTCCACATAGCAGGTAGCTCGTGGCGGAATATTAAATTATGTAGATCATGGTGCCATTGCATTAAGGCAGGGTAATGCTGGGTGATTCCATCGGCATTCCAGATTAAAGAGCTTCCCATTAACGCGTATGGGGCAAAGATGAGAACGATGAGGATGCTAAAAAAGAGTGAATAGATAAATAGTGGATTATGGCGGATGTTTTTAATGTTCATGAATGTGTGGTCCTTTAATGCGTTAGGTGAATTAAGCTCTGAACCAATTATAGCATGATAGGGCTGTATGATTGAATGTGATAAAAGCTTACAAGCATGTGGTGATGAGGCGATTTTTACCATATAATTAAGCTTAGAAATGTAACACATCATTTTACACATAGTGCTAGTTATAAAATATTGGACTTTGGTTGGTCAGCTCCGCTAAAGATTCTTTACGTTCGGATGGCCCTGCACGATTCATGTCGAATGGCAAAATAATTTGCCATTTTCACGGCGCTAAAGCCCGCGTGAAAAGGTTCGCCTAGATTCGGCAGGGCTGGTCATCCGACGACAGAATCGCTACGCTGATCAACCAAATGACAATATTTCCGCCAGCAAAACACGCGAATTATCACAACAAATCAAAGGGGCAAGCATCTATGCGACTTGAACAAGATTCACTGGGCAGCAAAAACGTTCCAGACCAAGCTTTTTACGGGGTACATACCCAGCGCGCCATTGAAAATTTTCCGATCACTGGAGAGCGAGTTAATCCAGAGTTTATTCGTTCATTCCTAGAAATAAAGCAAGCTGCGGCCAATGTTAATGCTGCTGCAGGCGATTTACCTAGTTCAGTTTCAAAATCAATCGTGAGCGCAACAAAAGATTTGCTCGGCCAACCGTTTATCAATGATTTGATGTGGCCACTAGACCCGATTCAAGGTGGTGCTGGAACGTCATTGAACATGAACGTAAACGAGGTGATTGCCAATTATGCATTGACAGAAATGAAGCAACCACGGGGTAAATATGATTTAATCAATCCAAATGATCACGTCAATTTAGGCCAAAGTACTAATGATGCATATCCAACTGCAGGGAAAATCGCAGTGATTCGGTTGCTCAAGCCAATGATGCAAGAATTACAGGATTTAATCGATGCGATGGGGCATCAGTCTGACTTGAATGCTAAAGTCTATAAGATGGGGCGTACGCAACTTCAGGATGCCGTGCCAATGACGCTTGGAAACAATTTTCATGCGTGGCTTAAACCATTGATTCGTGATTTAGAGCGAATTAAACAAGCAGAGGAACCTTTGCATACAGTCAATCTTGGCGGTTCGGCAATTGGTTCTGGAATTAACGTGTCGTACCATTATCAAGCCCACATCGTGCCTAAGCTTTCTGAAATCACAGGAATTGAACTTTATCAGGCCCACGATTTATTTGATGCTACCCAAAATTTGGATCCGCTCGTGGCTTTGTCTGGTGCATTAAAAACGTTAGCGCTGAACCTTTCAAAAATTGCGAATGATTTACGTTTACTAAGCTCCGGACCTCGTTCTGGCTTGAGTGAAATTCATTTGCCAGCCAAACAAGCCGGAAGTTCAATCATGCCAGGAAAAGTTAACCCGGTCATTCCAGAGGTTGTCAATCAAGTAGCGTTTGAGGTGTTGGGTAACGACGCTACGATTTCAGCAGCGGCCGGAGCAGGGCAACTTGAATTAAACGCGTTTGAACCAGTGTTGTTTTATCGTTTATTTGCATCGATCGAACATCTGACGGGAGCCATGCAAACATTTCGGGTGAATGCTATCGACGGAATTTTGCCAAATACAGAACGATTGGCACAAGACATTGATCTTTCAGCCTCTTTTGCCACAGCTATGGCAAAGATTGTAGGATACAAAAAGGCGGCTAAGTTGGCCAAAGAGTCATTACGCACTGATCAACCGTTGCGCGAGATTGCTATGGATTCAGGCCTCTTTACTGACGAACAATTGGAACACGTGTTTGCCGTTGAAGAAATTGTGATTAATGCCCGGACACCTGAGCACGGACTTGTGCTGCGGCCGGTGGGAGAAAAATAGTATCCGTTTTTTAAGACTCTTTACTAATAAATGATAGATTAAAGTAGGAAATGCGATTATTTTCGGAACTTCTTTACAAAAATATTACAATTAGTCTAAAATGGCTTGCATAGCCAATGAAACCGTTTACTTAATTGTCATTAAACGGTACACTTAAAAAGTACTCATATGTATAAAGTATTTAAATAATTATAAGGAGCGCCGCATAATGGTTAATTTTATTATTGCTAGCCACGGAGAATTTGCTTCAGGGATTAAAATGTCTGGACAAATGATCTTTGGGGAGCAAGAGAACGTGCAGGTCGTGACTTTCATGCCAAATGAAGGTCCTGATGATTTGCGCAAAAAGTTGCTAGATGCAGTTGAACAATTCGAGGGTGGCCTTGATAGCCAAGTATTGTTCTTAGTAGACTTGTGGGGAGGATCACCATTTAATCAAGCGAATTTGATTTTGGCTGAGCATTCTGACAATATGGCGATGATCGCCGGTCTGAACCTGCCAATGTTGGTAGAAGCGTATGGTGCGCGTCTATCAATGGAGACAGCTGCTGATATCGCTCATTACTTGGTGCCAGTTGCCAAGGACGGGGTTAAGTCAATCCCAGAAACAGTTGTTGAGGGTGAATCAGCTCCAGCAAAGACTTCTAGTTCAGCTGGACTGAAAGAGGGTCATTTGAAGATTAACTTGGTCCGGATCGACACTCGTTTGTTGCATGGACAAGTGGCAACCGCTTGGACCCCAGCATCAAAGGCGAACCGCATCATTGTTGTTTCAGATACAGTTGCCAAAGACGAATTGCGTAAGGGCTTGATTGCACAAGCTGCTCCTAATGGGATTAACGCAAACGTGGTGCCCGTTAGCAAGATGGGTGAAGTAATGAAGGACGACCGGATGGGTGGTGTGGAAGCATTCCTCTTGTTCGAAACTCCTGAAGACGCCCTTGCTGCAGTTGAAGCTGGTGTGCCAATCAAAGAAATTAACGTTGGTTCAATGGCACATTCAACTGGTAAGACAATGGTCAACAAGGTTTTGTCAATGGATAAGACTGATGTTGCAACCTTTGAGAAGTTGCGTGATCTTGGAGTTTCATTTGATGTCCGCAAGGTGCCAAATGACTCAAAGGCTGATTTGTTTAGCCTAATCAATAAAGCAAACGTTCAATAAATTCATTTATTCAAAAATTAAAATATAAAAGTTGGAAAGGTATAATATCATGTCAATAATTTCAATTGTCTTGGTGATCATTGTTGCATTCTTTGCAGGACTTGAAGGTATTTTGGATCAATTCCAATTGCATCAACCACTGGTCGCCTGTACGTTAGTTGGATTGGTTACGGGTCATTTAGTACCCTGTGTCATTCTTGGAGGAACTATTCAAATGATGGCCCTTGGTTGGGCTAACATCGGAGCCGCTGTGGCACCTGACGTGGCCTTAGCTTCAATTGCTTCTGCTATTATTTTGGTTAAGGGTGGCGTATTTGATCAAGGGCACATCTCATTGGCCTTTGGTTCAGCCATTCCTTTGGCCGTTACAGGTTTGTTCTTAACAATGATTGTTCGTACAATCTCAGTTGGGTTGGTCCACGGAGCTGATGCCGCTGCTAAGAATGGTAATATTGCAACGATGGAACGCATTCACTATACTGCATTGCTTTTGCAAGGACTGCGAATTGTGATTCCAGCAGCATTGTTGGTTGCGATTCCCGCTGCTACGGTTCAGTCTGCTTTGAATTCTGTTCCAGCTTGGTTGTCAGATGGTATGACAATTGGTGGAGGAATGGTGGTTGCCGTTGGTTACGCATTGGTTATCAACATGATGGCAACGCGTGAAGTTTGGCCATTCTTTGCTATTGGATTCGCTCTTGCAGCCGTTAGCCAATTGACATTGATTGCCCTTGGTGCCGTTGGAGTTGCAATTGCCTTGATTTACATTAACTTGTCAAAGATGGGTGGTAATTCAAATGGCGGTGGTTCAAATGGTGGTGCCTCGGGTGATCCGGTCGGCGACATCTTGAACGAATACTAGAAAGGGGAACAAGAACATGACGGAAGAAAGAGTTACACTTACTAAATCAGATCGTCTATCAGTTGCTTGGCGGTCAACGTTCTTGCAAGGTTCATGGAATTATGAACGGATGCAGAATTTGGGATTCGCATATGCATTGTTTCCCGCTATCAAGCGTTTGTATAAGGATAAAGAAGACCGTTCAGCAGCTTTGTTGCGCCACATGGAATTCTTTAACACGCACCCATACTTGGCTGCCCCAATCTTGGGTGTGACCTTGGCATTGGAAGAGGAACGTGCTAATGGTGCTCCAATCGATGACACTGCCATTCAGGGAGTTAAAATCGGAATGATGGGACCTTTGGCTGGAATCGGAGACCCTGTCTTCTGGTTCACAGTTCGTCCAATCTTAGGAGCCTTGGGAGCATCATTGGCCATTAATGGAAACATCTTGGGACCAATCTTATTCTTCTTATTGTGGAACGTTATTCGTTGGAGTTTCTTGTGGTATACGCAAGAATTTGGTTACAAGGCCGGAAGCGAAATCACAAAGGACTTGTCTGGTGGTTTGCTAAAGGACATCACAAAGGGTGCTTCCATATTGGGAATGTTCATCTTGGCGGTCTTGGTTGAGCGTTGGGTTAACGTTAAGTTTGTCCTTGATTTGCCAGCTAAGAAGTTGGCGAAGGGTGCCTTCATTGATTTCCCAAATGGTAATGTAACGGGATCAAAGTTGCAAGAAATTCTAGGGCAACAAGCTGGCGGATTGAGCTTGACACCAAACTCTCCTAATACATTGCAAGGAAACTTGGATTCATTGATTCCTGGTTTGATGGGATTGTTGCTCACATTCTTGTGCATGTACTTGCTCAAGAAGAAGGTTTCACCAATCGTAATGATCGTTGGACTGTTCGTAGTCGGAGTTGGATTGCACGTATTACACATCATGTAAAATGGTTCTATGTCAAATAGGACTGATGAATAAAATCATCAACTTTCAAGGAGCTAGGGCGATTCGTTCTGGCTCCTTTGTTAGTTATGTGGTGTTGTACTTGTCATAATCAGCTTCGCTAAAGATTCTTTACGTTCGGATTGCCCTACACGAATCGTGGCGAAAGGCGAAATAATTCGCCAATCACACTAACTGTTTGGACCTGGTGTTAATGTGATGATTCGTCCCGATTCGGCAGGGACCACCATCCGACGACAGAATCGCTCCGCTGATTAACCATGGCGTGTAACGACTTAATCATTTTTATATAAAAGCCATTATACGAATGAAAAAATTGCCAAGGAGTTTCATAACCAGCACGCGCCGTTGTATAATAGATAGGAAATCAATTAGAGGAGAAAGCAAAATGGCGCAATCATTAAATACGGTCGCAGAATTAACAGCACCAGGCATTATGTACGTTGGGCTCGGGCCAAAGTATGGGAAGATCTTGGTTGGTGACAAAGCTTTTGAATTCTTCAACGATCGCAACGTCGAAGAATATATCCAGATTCCATGGGATTATATCGTTGTGGTGTATGCTTCTGTGCATGGTCGGAGGATTGATCGGCGTTTTAAAATTCAAACCCAGCGCGGAACATTTGACTTTTCATCAAAAGAAGTTGGCAAAGTGCTCAAAAACATGCGCGAACATCTTGGCGACGAAAAAGTATTGCGGATGCCGTCGATGGCAAAGAAGTTCAAGAATTCGTTTATCGGCGTGTCTGAGCTAGTAAAAAAGCTTTTGCACAAGAAAACAAAATAAAATGTTGAGGCTCTTGATGAAAAAATTCATCGAGGGCCTTTTTAACCGTCCTGAAAATAAGAATAATGTATGAAGGTTAATTTACAGAAAATTCATATTTAAATCGTGAAAACTTGTCAATATCAACTGTAACCGGTTACATGGTGCCTGGAATATGCTTTTAATAAGCGGAGGATACATACTTATGAAGAAAAAGAATGTAGTATTGTCGTTTGTCGCTGGGGTTGTCGCAGCGATCGGGATGGATGTTGGATTGCAACATTTTGTCAACGTCACGGCAAATGAAGTCACGACGACATTTGTCCCTGTGACTGTCGGGACAGAAGCGACTAATAAAAATTTAAATCTGCCCAGTCCAGACTATGAGTTCGTGGCAAATGGAACTGAAGTTGAAGCTTGGAGTTATGCTAAAACCGTGCAAATGCTCGATGATTTAACTAATCATAGTAGTATTGGATCTCCGGGTACTCCGATTAGCATTGGAGCAAACGGGACTGCAATCGCTAAGCTGCGTCAAGAGTGCGTCACAGTTGTTGATAATGGCTTTGGATTGGTTCGCACTAGTAATGTGATGGCGCAACAAGAACTTAATTGGTATTGTAATGACAGTTGGCCAACGCAAGGGACAGCTGTGAGTGTCTCAAAAGCACCGCAAAATTGGGATGCTAACCATGTGAAGCATTATGGTGATTTGGGTGCGATTAAAGATGCTTTCTCTGGTGGCTGGTCATGCGATTATGCTGGTACTGCGGTGGGTGCACCGTGGGCTGGTGTTGGTAAGGGTCATACATAGATTTATTTACTAGACCAATTGTTATTAAAGTGTTACGTTCGAGAAGCTGAGTCGAAATTCAAACGTTAAGAAGACCTATGATGTCACGTCAAGGCCTTTTTTAATTGCCTAAATTATGGTAATATAGAATAACTAATTTTAACAGGAGAGCCCCCAGCATGAACCAAGAATTTGAAATAGAACAAGCGCGTTTAAATGACGTCTTGGGTAAAATTACGATCGCCAAAATTGATAATGAAAAGCAGTTAGATCGTGCTAAAAAGGGCCATGATGAAGTAGAAAAAGGTTGGGATGATGTTCGCTTTAAATCAGCGACTTTTTCTGGACTGTTTGAGACGGCAATGTCTGTCCGGCAACAACAACAGATGTTACAAGAACGTGAGCTGGCGCAAAATTCTGCAGAGCATCAAGAACAAGTTTTGCAACGGCTTGAAGCAAAGCCTTATTTTGCGCGCATTGATGTTCAAGAAAAGGATGCAGAGACGCCTGAGTCAATTTACATTGGACTTGCTTCGTTTTCTGACTCACCAGATAATTTTTTGATTTACGATTGGCGCGCACCGATTTCTTCAATTTATTATGATGCTGGACTAGGTCATGTGAAATACGACACACCAGAAGGAATTCAAGAAGCTAATGTTTCGTTGAAGCGCCAGTTCCAAATTGAAGATGGTACAATCGTTACGTTGTTTGATACGGACGAAGCGGTCGGCGATCAGATGTTGTTGAACGCCGTGTCAGGTGAATCAACGACAAAGATGAAGTCAATTGTGACGACTATTCAACGCGAACAAAATAAAATCATTCGCAATACGAAAGCTGAGTTGCTGTTTGTGCAAGGTGCCGCTGGTTCAGGTAAAACTTCAGCCGTGCTACAACGAGTGGCGTATTTGTTGTATCGTTATCGGGGGAATCTAACGGCCGGGCAAGTCGTGATGTTCTCGCCAAACCAGTTGTTTAATGATTATATTGATCAGGTGCTTCCAGAAATGGGTGAGCAAAACATGGTGCAGATGACGTATTATCAATATGCGTCACGGCGCTTGCCACGCTTAAAGCTTGAGACATTGCAAGAACGTTTTGAAGAAGAGCAACCAAGCTGGCTCCAAAAGATTAATGACTTGAAGGGCTCGAGTGCTTATTTCAAGGCAATGGGACGTTATGCAGATCAGTTAAATCAAGGTGGGGGCAAGTTCCGCTCAATTAAGTTCCAAGACAATGAGTTGGTGACCAAAGAGCAAATTGAAGCAATTTATTATTCTTATAATGATAATTACAAACTTGGTCAGCGTTTGGATGTCACAAAGGAACGCTTGCTTGGTAAAATTCGTGGCCATGTTGGTTCAGAAATGCAAGCTGATTGGGTTGAAGAACGGATTGAGAACTTATCTAAGGAAGAATATGATTCACTCTTGGGTGATAACGTGCGCGAATTCAAAGATGACAAAGCTGAATACAATGCTTTGGCCAAAGAAATCGTACAAGCTGAGATGCAGCCGTTGCTTAAGTCGATTAGCCGTACTCGTTTTCTAAACATCAATGCGCAATTCGTGCAATTTTTGCAAAGCGTACCAAAGTTCTTAAAACTTGCTGACTTTGGCATCACAGCTGATGAATGGCAAAAAAGTGTTACGCTGACTGTCGAGCAGATGAAAAAGAAGACGTTGAATTTGTCTGACATGACGCCATTTATGTATTTGTTTGATTTGATTAAGGGAAGCCACGGCGAACGAGATATTAGGTTTGTCTTTATTGATGAAATTCAAGATTACACGCCATTCCAGTTAGCCTTTTTGAAGTTCAGCTTTCCAAAGGCGCGCTTTACGATGCTGGGCGATCTCAACCAGGCAATCTTTACTAAAGAAAACGCAGTGACTTTGCATGACGAATTAATTCATCTATTTAATGAAGAGAACTCTGAATTCGTGCAATTAACGCAGACATATCGTTCGACGCAACAGATTACTGATTTTGCCAAAGCGATCCTGATTGATGGTGCAAATATCGACGCTTTCCAACGCGAAGGGGTTAAGCCAACGATTGAAATTTTAGATTCTCAGGCGCAAATGGTTCAAAAGACTCTACAACAGTTGAAGCAAAATGATGCTGACCACGAGACGACGGCGATTATCACAAAGACCTTGGCTCAAGCTGAGGCGGTGTACGCAGAGCTTAATGAGCAACATCAAGTCACTATTATTCGGACTGAGAATCAACGTTTAGTGCCAGGGACGATTATTGTACCGGCTTATCTAGCAAAAGGTTTGGAATTTGATGCGGTTATTATGTGGAATGCGGCCAAAAACATTTATAATGGAGATAACGAACGTCAATTAGTTTATACGATTGCGTCGCGGGCAATGCACCAATTAACTATTTTGGCTGAAAAAGAACTTTCGCCTTTGCTTGATGTTGCGCCAGAATTATATCTTAAAAAATAAAGGTAAGGTAAAAAGGCATGCCGAATGTACCAGTAAATTTTGCAGTCTATCCGCGTAGAGAGTGGCAAGTTTTGACAACGCCAGTGGCTGAACGAACAACAGAATTAGTCACGCCACATGTGCTTGGCAATATTAAAGCTTTTAATGATGAGATTTCAATGGCCGATGTGATGGAAATTTATCAGCCACTAGTCAATTATTTGTTGTTACGCAAGGCTCAATATGATCAAAATCATGCTGAACGTCAGAATTTTTTGCAACGGACTAATACTAAGTCGCCGTTTGTCATTGGAATTGCTGGTTCAGTAGCAGTAGGTAAGTCAACAACTGCCCGGTTGCTTCAATTTATGCTTCAAGCTGAGTTCGGGGATGAACAAGTTGCTTTGACGACGACGGACGGTTTCCTTCTATCTAATGCGGAATTGCAGGAACGTGGAATTACAGATCGCAAAGGATTTCCTGAGTCGTATGATATGCGGGGCATGATTGAATTCATGGATGAGGTTAAGGATGGCAGTCCTGTGATTCGTTCGCCACGCTATTCACATGATATTTCGGATGTCGTTGAAGGGGAGTTCGATGAGTTTAAGCGTCCAGAGATTTTTATTATCGAAGGAATCAACACGTTACAGGCTTCGGATCGCTCACCAGTTTATCTTTCAGATTTTTTTGACATTTCAATTTACGTGGATGCACAGACTAAATTGATTGAAAAATGGTATCTTGATCGCTTCCACGCATTGTTAGAACAGACCAGCCGAACAAACGATCAGGCTAATTTCTTTTGGGATTGGACCCAGGTACCTCTTGAAAAAGCGGATGCAGCAGCAATGCAAGTCTGGGACACAGTAAATCTGGTTAACCTAAATGACTATATTTTACCGACACGCGAACGTGCTGATATTGTGTTGCACAAGTCGGAAAATCACGAAATTAGTGAAATTTGGTTACGTAAGTTCTAAAAATGTAACCTTACAATGTTTCAATAATGTAACACAACTCAATTAAAACACTGTTTCGGTCTTGAAATGGTGTTTTTTTAAACCTTAAAATTACATTATCAAAAGTAATCAACTAATTAATTGTTTAATAAAGAATCCTTTTATACCAGGTGTTTCTACCTGTTACAGTTGTTATGTTTCATCAATGTAACGTTAAACGAGACTTAAATTTGCCTTTGGTAACTGATTGTAAATTTTTCTTAATATAGCAACTTCTCAGCTTGGTAAACTTATATATGTTGATGCGGCGGATACGTCGCAATGAAATTCGCCTCACAATTTCGTGATGAGCGATTGAAGATACTTCTTAAGTTTGGGAGAATTAATAATAATGAATAAAATTAAAGAAACAGCATTAACAGTAGCCGGTTTAACGGCAGTGTTCGGAGTTGGGCAAACGGCCATTAACGCCGCTACAACTTATACAGTTCAAGGTGGAGATACTTTGAGCGACATCGCGGTTAAGTTTAACACGACCGTTGATAATTTGATGACAGCCAACCACTTGAAGGATTCTGGATTGATCATTGCTGATCAAAAGTTGGTCGTTTCAGAAGATAATACACAAGTTGCTTCATCAGCTGCATCTGCAACTGATATCGCATCACAAGCTGCATCAGAAGCTACTGCCTCATTGGCTGCTTCATCAGCTGCTGCATCTGAATCAGCTGCATCATCTGCAGCCGCTTCATCAGCCGCTGCTGCGTCATCTGCAGCTGCAGCATCGTCAGCCGCCGCTGCTAAGACAGCTGCTGCAACGACTGTAGCAACAGCTGCTACGGCTACTGGTTCTGGTTCAGTTTATGACCAATTCATCGCTGCTGGTGGAACTGCTGCATTGTGGCAATATATCGTATTACCAGAGTCAGGTGGAAATCCTAACGCAGTATCACCAAATGGTTACCATGGTTTGGGACAAACTAAAAATGCCTGGGGATATGGTTCAGTTGCTGAACAAACTGCAGGAATGCTTGGTTACGCCACTTCACGTTACGGATCAATTGATGCAGCCATCTCATTCCGTTTGTCACACGGTTGGTGGTAAACAAAATTTAAAACTAACAACGACTAAATTCAGGGTTCTACGTCAAATAGGACTGATGAACAAAAAATCAAGTAAATTAACCATTCAAGATCAAGCAGCGGAATTTAAAAGTTCTGTTGCTTTTCTTTCGTAATTTTTCGCGAAAAATGA
>JAITPD010000018.1 GCA_031289615.1 Lactobacillaceae bacterium
TCATTTTTCGCGAAAAATTACGAAAGAAAAGCAACAGAACTTTTAAATTCCGCTGCTTGATCTTGAATGGTTAATTTACTTGATTTTTTGTTCATCAGTCCTATTTGACGTAGAACCATGAAAACACCCCTCAATTAGCAAAATACTAATTAACGGATGTTCTCAATCATTTTATTTTTTTACTTCAAATCTTCAACGTCACGCGCAATCATCAATTCTTCGTCAGTTGGCACAATCAAAACCTTCGCCGTTGAACCTTCCGCCGTCAAATCAGTTTCTTCACCATAGACATTGTTCTTTGATTCGTCCATCTTAATGCCCATGAAGTTCAACTTCTCAATAATGTGTGCTCGTTGTTCAATTGAGTTTTCACCGATTCCACCAGCAAAGACAATCGCATCAACTCCACCCATTTCAACGATATATTCTCCAATATAACGCAAAATGCGCTTTTCCCACATATCAATCGCCAACTTAGCGTGTGGATTTGTCTCAGCAACTTCCTTCAAATCACGCAGATCTGCAGAAATCGTTGAAACACCAAGCATTCCAGACTTCTTGTTCAAGATGTCAAGCATCTCATCGTTAGTCAATCCTTCGCGCTCTTGGATGTAATAAACCAATGAAGCGTCCACATCCCCAGTTCGAGTAGCCATCATCACACCAGCCAAAGGAGTGAAGCCCATTGAAGTATCCAATGACTTACCATCTTTAATCGCTGTAATTGAAGCTCCTGCCCCTAAGTGCAAAGTGATCATCTTCAATTCTTCCAAAGGCTTACCAATAATCTCGGCAGCTCGGGCAGAAATGTAACGATGTGAAGTTCCGTGCGCTCCATACTTTCGTGCCCCATACTTAGTGTAATATTCGTATGGAAGAGCATAAAGGTAGTTTTCTTGTGGGATTGTTTGATGGAATGCAGTATCAAAAACAGCCACTGACAAAGCATTTGGCAAGAGCTTTTGGAAGACCTTGATTCCGGCAATGTTAGCAGGTTCGTGCAAAGGAGCATAGTCGATCAACTTTTCAAGCTTAACCATCACATCTTCATCAACTACAACTGAGTGGTTATACCATTCTCCACCAGCAACAACCCGGTGTCCAACTCCACTAATCTCATTCAAATCATGGATTACACCATGTTCTTCAAATTGTTCTAGCATGTATGAAATTCCGGCTTCATGATCATCAATATCCAGGATATTTTCAGTCTTTTCGCCGTTAAACTTCAAAGTGAAGATTGAGTCGCCCAAACCGATTCGCTCGATTTGTCCCTTCGCAATCACCTTTTCTTCAGGCATTTCAATCAATTGGAACTTCAATGATGAAGAACCAGCATTAATTGCCATTGTCTTTGCCATGTCTACAGATCTCCTTTAGCTCGCCACATAATTATTTTTGACAAATCTATCTAGATTCGCCGTATCATTACATTTTACCACGATTAATTCTCAAATACCTCTTATAAACTGGAATTTTATTCACTAATCATCTGGTTTTCTGCGATCCATCGGCTAAATTCTGCAATAAATGCTTGATTCTCAGTTTTATTTGTTAATTCTGGGACCTTTGCTAAGAGAACTGGCTCAGCTTGTTTCACATTTTCTCCTGGTTTTTGCAAAATCAAAAGTGCTTTTTGGCTCGATTGATCAGCAAACATTTTTCCTGGGAATTGGATAAACGCTTGGAACAATACTTCATCGGTCTGTAACCATGCTAATAACTTAGGCGCTTGTTCGGATTCAAACAAATTCGCTGGAACCAACAACAAGGCTTGTCCACCTGGCTTGAGTACCTTAAGCGCCTTTTCAGCTAACAAATGATGCACAAAGGTTAACTCGTTTGGCTCTTCAACCGATGTTTTGAAATCATCTGGCACCTGCGCTGGATAATAGCCGACTGGTAGATCACCAAGCACGAGGTCAAATTCAGCTGAACTATCTACGGCGATGACGTCTTCCAGTTCTAACTTCCAATCACGCTTCAACAGTGCTATAACACCACTCGCCAAAGTCAGCATAGTATCGTCATTTTCAAATCCAGTTGCTTCGACGTGTTCATTGGTCATGACTTGTTGCACCGTCGCCAAAAGATTTCCTGATCCAATTCCAAAATCAGCTAGCTTGACTTGAGCTTTTTTACCAACAAATTGTTCTACAAAATAACCAACCCACATGCCAATTGCGTCTGGTGTGATTTGATAGTTGGCTGGTAAATGATCCTTTAGCATTGTTCCGACTAACAGAAACTGCAAAACTTGTCGCTGGTCGGCACCATTCAGCACTTTAAAATCAGCCCGTTTAATTGCTTGCTCAACATCTGATTGAACCTGATCAGCAAGCGCATCAAACTCGTCATCTGACTGTTCTAACATTTGCGAAAACAGTATAATCAACGCTTCCACAGAAGAAATGTCTAGTTCCTCGCGAATTAAATCTTGTCCTGCCTGTAATTCATTGACCGCTTTTTCAATTTGCTCAAACATATTGCACCCCATTTATTTATATTCATACATGTAAGTGTAATCATCTTTCGTTATCAATGCAAATTTGACAAGTTTTTCCGGCCTCATGTTCCTGGATTAATTTTTCAAACCGTTCAATGCGTATCCGTAAATGTTTAATTCGATAATACGTCGCTGTATTTTGCCGATTTTCAACCACCAAGACTCCTGCAAAGCTCGCCAATATCACACAAGAAAATAGCAATGCTGAACCTGCAATTTGACCTTTTCGCCAATTAAATGTCTTCAACTAATTGCTCCTTTCCTCATGCTTATCCATATAAATAGTGCGCTTCGTTTTAAATTCATCCAAATTAGTACGCTGTTTTCGATAGGTCACAAAAGTTAACGTATGTTGTCCTTGATTCTCATTTTGCTCCCAGTGTTCAAGTGAAATTCCTGTCAATATTGGCATGTGCCCACCTTTTTCAGTTTTCAAAATCATCCCAGGATTCCCAGTACACAACAAATAATGCTTTCGTTCCACATTTGAATACAACTGAACTTGTAAGGCTGGCGTGTCTGACTTTGCTTCAACAAATTCAAATTCAAAGTTAGTTCCCTCTAAATCAGCAATAAATCGATCAATTTGGGCATTAAATGCATGCTCCTTTGCAGACTGCTGATAACTACTAATGAAATTAACCACTTGCGCAAACAATAAACTAATCATCGTCACTAAAATCAGCGTAAACACACATTCGACCAGAGTAAAGCCATTTCTATTTTTTAACATGCAGATTCTTCCATTGAAAGGAAACGGTTGCTGCCTCTTTACGTAGCTTGACTTCCTCCGCTTCAAATTTACGTTGCTGTATGCCGTGCGCTTTTGTAGCTTGGAGAACTAATACCATTGTCAAAGAGATGATAATTAAGGCGACGACGCTGTCCATCAAGATGATTCCTTTACGTGTGTTTAAGCCGGAATTCGCCCCAACCCATTGAGAAGATAATTTTAACAACGCCTCCTCCTTTCTGATGCAGTTTGATGTGATTTGGCTCAAACCACCCATTCGCAGCAATTCTGATTGATCCTTCAACTTGCTGACAGTCGGGTATTTTCACAGCATGCTCAGGTTTATCAATCACAATATGCCATTGACCATTGATCTCTTGCCCCGTCACACGATTACCGGCTGAAGAATTCGCCTTAAAACGATCCACCTCGGCCCGTAATTCCTTTTCAAACTGTTCCCACTGCGCACTTTCGGATTTATTAAGGCTCGGCACAACACTATAAATTAGCGCCCCAATCATCGAAAAAATTATCAACACCATAATCGTTTCAACCAAAGTAAATCCTAGTCGTTTTTGCATTATTTCTTGCCACTCTTCACAGTTCCTTCAGCATCAATCGTAATGTTTAATTGCTTCATACGGTCCACTTGCCGGTCATTGACGTACTTGGCACCAAGCAGTTTAACAGTTGTGATTGGCTTTTCATTTGGATGTTCGACCTCATACAAATCAACCTGTCCTTGAATTGTTTGAACCATCGTTTCGGCCTGCTTTTTATTAGCCATATCACGCACACGGTTGACATTTGGCAGGATTAATAATGTCAAAAGTCCAATAATGAACAATGCTGTGATTACTTCAATCAATGTAAATCCTGCGCGCTTTTTTAATTTTGTCATATTTCTAAATCTCCTATTTCTGAATAGATTGGTAATAAATAATTAAGGTACAAACTAACAATGACAATGCCAATCACTGCGAAACAAAGGGGTTGCAAGAGCAGTAAAAGACGTTCAATTGTTTTATCTAACTGATTTTTCTTAACTCTGGCCAGCCGTTCAAGATCTTTGCCGATTTCTAGCTGTGATTTTCCAGTACTAAAAAGAATCTGGGCTTCGGTTGGTAACAACGGCATTGCTTGAAGGTAGTCAATCAGATCGCCACCTTGTTGCATGTGCTTCATCATCGCAGAACCAATTTCGCTTAAAAAACGACCTGGTTTGAGCTGAGTCAAGTTTTTCACAACTTCGGCAATCCCAACACCTGACTGAAGTAAAATACCCATATGAAAGGAAACGTAATAGCCGATGGTCAGTTTCATTAAGCGATTCACAATCGGAACTTTAAGCCAAAATAGCCAGCGTTTTAAAGTGCTAATATGGTTATACCAACGCCAAAGAGCCTGACCACCAACAATGAGGAAAATTCCCAAGATTGAGCCGATTACTCTTGTTGCGCCGTCGCTTAAAAAGGTCTGGTCAACCTTTGAACTTGTTTGTAGAAAGCTGCCGAGCATGGTGCCAAAGACAATTGTCAACAGCAATAAACAAGCTGGATATAACATTAGTGAGCGCATCTTTTGCAGCTGAGCATTGCGTTCGTATTCGTGAGCACCGATTTCATAGATAACCGCCCCAAGATCGCCATGGAGTTTCACAAAGCTCAACTGAAATTGAATCGTGCGGTCAACATAACCCAAAATCCCTTCTTCAAACGTTTGCCCTTCAGCCAGAGCGCCTCTAATGCAATTTAAATCATTCTTCCGGTTTGGCAAGACGACCATCATACTTTCTAAGGCTTCCCGCATTGGGTATCCGGATTGAATCAGGTCGCTAAGTGTTTCAAAAAATAGTACCTGATCTTTATGCGACCATTTCTTGATTTTACTCATTTTGCGCCCTCTGAATGGTTTCAATGACTTCTGGTCCCTGCAAAAACTCTAAATCGACGGCATTTTCACATTGATGTTGCACCATTTGTTGATAGCCAATCCCAATCAGAACATGCGCTAACGAACTTTCATCAACGCCTAGCTCAAGCATTCGTAACCAAACTCCAACGTGTGAAGTTGCGTGAACAGTACTCAAAATCAGATGTCCACTCAAAGCTGCTTCGACCACGATTTTGGCTGTGTCTGCGTCTCTGATTTCGCCGATAATCATAATTTCAGGGTGATGCCGCAACGCCAACTTTAATAAACTCTGGTGGGTCATCATCGCTAGCTCATTGACTTGCAGCTGCAAAATGTTTGGCTCTTCAATTTCGACTGGATCTTCAATGCTAAGAATCAGCCGTTCTTTCTTCTCCGTTTGAATCGCCTGATAAAGCGTACTAGTCTTTCCAGAACCCATCCGACCACTCAACAAAATCAAACCACTTTTACTCTTGACCAATTCTTTCAATTTCTTGATTTGATTCGGATCAACCCACCGCATACCAACATCTTGGAGCTGATACAAAAACCGAATTACAATTGATTCACGATTTAAGAAATCACCAACGCTGGAGATGCGGCAATTATAATCATGATCAGCCATTTGATAAAACAGTCGGCCAAGCTGGGGACGCCGCGTTTCGCTAATATCCATCCCACTCTGAAATTTAATGAACCGCACCATTCGCATGCCCATAACCTCAGATAATTGCCTTAATTCATACCTCCTTCCACCTGCTAAAAATAAGACACGATAGCCTTGTGTATCGGGCAAGAAATACAAATCACTTCCGGCCTTGCTCACAACCTGCTGAACAATTTCAGCAAAAACAGTTTCAATTGTCAATTAGTGTTCCTCCTTCCCACTTACAAAAGAAGGACCATTTGAAACTATAAGTGTGACAAAAAAAGCCCTAACAAAATTTTGAAGGGCTCCAAAAAAGTTAGACAAGTTAATTAATTATACCGCAAGGGCTTGATTTCGGATTTCAACCGGAGTTAAGCCTTTGCTTTTGCGTGAAATACGGACATTGTTGA
>JAITPD010000023.1 GCA_031289615.1 Lactobacillaceae bacterium
TCAAGCTGCCTGAAAGATATTCTTGCACAACTGTAACTTTCTGTTCAAAACTATATTTTGTCATAATAAAAGAGCTCCAAGTTGGTTAGATTTTGTCTAACTTTCTTGGAGCCCTTCACAATGGGTTCAGCTTTTTTTATGCTCCTTAAAGTTATTAGACTTTTATTAGAAAAATATTCATCTTTTTTAAGACGTATTGTAAACAAATTAAGAAGTTGTTGGTAACACGAACATGAATGTTATTGCTTGTATTATAATTCAATTATAAAAGTAAGAAATGGTTCAGATAAACGATTGAGTTATAGGTAATCAGGTTAATAATTAGTTTGTAAACAACGGATAAAAGGAGCTGAAACTATGTCAAAGGGTTATCAAATGCCGGATGGATTTTTGTGGGGTGCCGCAGTGGCTGCTCATCAACTTGAAGGTGGATGGGATTTAGATGGGAAAGGTGTGTCGATTGCTGATGTAATGTTGGCAGGCGATAATAAATCAGTTCAAGGTGGAGGACGACGAGTGGTCACCGATACCATTTTACCGGATGGGAATTATCCAAATCACCGCGGTATCGATTTTTATCATACGTATCCACAAGATTTTAAGCTTTTTGCAGAGCTAGGAATCAAAGCATTTAGAACCTCAATTGCTTGGACGCGGATTTTTCCAAATGGTGATGAGACTGAGCCAAACGAAGAAGGCCTTGAATTTTACGACAAAATGATTGATGAGATGTTGGCAAATGGGATTGAACCAGTGCTGACAATGTCACATTTTGAAATGCCTTATCATTTGGTAACGGAGTACGGTGGTTGGCGTAATCGCAAGTTGATTGATTTTTGGACTAACTTTGTCGAAGTGATTTTGAAGCGTTATGGCGACCGTGTGAAATATTGGATGACGTTTAATGAAATTAATAATCAAATGTGGTGGAAGGATACGCATCCGATGCTACAAAATTCTGGTTTGAAGGATTACTCGGAAGCTGAAGCCGAAGAACTTATGTATCAAGCTTCACATCACGAATTAGTTGCGTCTGCTTTGACCACGAAAATCGCTCATGAGATTAATTCTGATTTGCAAATTGGTTGTATGGTCGCATTTAATCCGGTTTATCCTGCTACTTCAAAGCCAGAAGACATCATGATGGCTGAGCGCGCAATGCAAAATCGCTATTATTGGGGTGAGGTGCATGCAACGGGGCATTATCCAAATTGGTTACCAAACTATTGGACGCATAAAGGATTTAATATTCAACGAACAGCGGAAGATTTGGAAATCCTAGCAAAGTACCCGGTTGATTATGTTGGCTTTTCATATTACATGTCGTGGACGGTGCAAGATCAAGGTGATGAATGGCTGTTCTACGATGAAGGTGAAAATCACGGCGACAATCCATTTTTGAAGAAGTCTGATTGGGGCTGGCAGATTGATCCAGTGGGTGTGCGTTATGCCATGAACTGGATGTGGGATCGCTGGCAAAAGCCAATGTTCATTGTTGAAAACGGCTTTGGTGCTTATGACAAGCTGGAAGATGACGAAAAAATTCACGATGATTACCGGATTGCATATTTCCAGGGGCATATTGAAGCAATGGAAAAGGCTGTTGTCTTGGATGGAATTCCGTTGCTTGGGTATTGTCCTTGGTCAGGGATTGATATTGTATCTGCCTCAACAGGTGAAATGGCTAAGCGTTATGGCTTTATCTATGTCGATCTGGATGACATGGGGCAAGGCTCAGGTAAGCGTTACAAGAAAGATTCATTTAATTGGTATCAAAACGTCATTAAGACTAATGGTGCTGAACTATAGAACGAAAGGACAAATTTATGACAGAACCAAAAATTCCAGCTGATTTTTTCTGGGGTAATTCTGTTTCGTCGATGCAAACAGAAGGCGCGTGGAACATTGATGGTAAGGGCTTGTCAGTGTACGATGTTCGACCAGCAACGGATCACACAATGGATTGGCATGATGTAATTGACGAATATCACCGCTATGAAGAAGATCTTGATTTGATGCAAGACATGCATATGAACATGTACCGGATTCAGATTTCGTGGTCACGGGTTTGTCCAGACGGCGATGGGGCGTTTAATGAGACGGGGATTCAGTACTATTCAGATTTGATTGACGCTATGATCGCGCGTGGAATTGAGCCAATGATTTGTTTGTATCATTTTGATATGCCACTGAATTTGGCAAAGAATTACAATGGCTTCAAGGAACGCTATGTAGTGGAGGTGTTTGTTCGGTATTCCCAAGAAATGGTGAAGCGATTTGCAGATCGAGTAAAATATTGGATTACATTCAACGAACATAATTTATATTTTACAGACGAGGTTTTTGAAATTTCTGGCTACGATCATGGTGAGCGGACGTTGTCTGACCTGTATGAAATTTTTCATCACACAATGTTGGCGCACGCCCAAGTTGATGCTTTTATTCATCAGAATTACTCAGACGTTAAAATCGGTGGAATGCTCGCCGTGGCAGCTTGTTATCCAGCCACTTCTAAGCCGAGCGATGTATTTGCAAACCGACAAATTGATGAATTTTTGAATAACAATCTTAACGACGCTTACGTGCATGGTCATTATTCACATGAAGTTTTGACCTATGTTAAAAATCATCAAATTGATTGGGATTTCCAACCAGAAGATGCACAAATTTTGGCAGCACAAAAGGCAGATTTTCTCTCGTTTAGCTATTATCGAACGGACACAATCAATGCTGATAAAATTCCGGCAGGTGAGGCACCTAATCGTTATCTCAACTGGGGAAATGAAAAAAATCGTTTCCTAGATGCTAACGAGTGGGACTGGACAATTGACCCACTTGGCTTTAGAAATATGATCACAAGCATGTATGCGCGTTATGGAGTACCGGTCTTCCCGATTGAAAACGGGATTGGTTGGCGTGAAAGCTGGGATGGCGTGAATCCAATCGAGGACGATTACCGGATTGAATACCATCGCGACCACATTCAGGCTATGAAGGACGCAATGTTTATAGATGGAGCTGAAGTTATTGGCTATCTCGGCTGGGGCTTGATTGATATTCCAAGTTCGCATGCAGACATGGAGAAACGCTATGGAGCGGTTTATGTGAATCGTTCGAATCATGACTTAAAGGATTTGAAGCGGGTTCCCAAGAAATCATACTATTGGTTTAAAAAAGTTTTGGCTATAAACGGTGACGTCTTAAAAGAATAAGTTGACGTCGAAATTATTGCTGATTTATTTCTATCACACAAGGAGTAGTGACATGGATCAAAATGCACAAGAAACATGGATTAACAAGCATGTTTTGGCGCCTATCATGAAGGTCGTGAATACGAAGCCCATGAATGCGTTAAAAAATGGAATGGTATACGCTTTGCCATTCATCATCATCGGATCAATTTTCTTGATTCTTTCAAATATCCCTTATGCACCAGTTGCTAAGGTAATTGCGGATTCTGGTTGGGCGGCTTTTTTCTCACAAGCCTACACAGTTTCATTTGGAGTACTAGCAGTCTGGGCGGCCATCGGAATCGCATATTGTTATGTGCGTGATGAAGGGTACGAAGCCTTGCCAGCAGGGTTAACATCATTTGCAGTCTTCTTGTTGTTGCAACATTTGTCTGTCGCTAGTCCGCTAGTTGCAGCTACGGCAAAGGGTGGAGACTTGCACAAATACACTGCTAACATTGATAAGCTTCCACATGCCGTTCAAACATTGATGAACGCTGATGTGACGGGCGTTATTAGTACAACTTGGCTTGGTGGTCAAGGAATGATTGGCGCAATCCTAATTGGTATTTTCACCGGAATTGCCTACTCAAAGATGTTGAAGGCAGGTTGGTCAATTAAGTTGCCAGAACAAGTACCGGCCAACGTTGCGGGTCAATTTACTGCCATGATTCCAGCCGGAGTTATTATCACAGTTGCAATGTTCATCTACGCATTCTTTGATAAGGTCTTGCACGCTGATTTGCTGACAGAAATTTATCATTTAATTCAAACGCCATTGCAAGGGGTTTCTGATTCTTTGCCAGGCGCACTGATTATTGCGTTCCTTGTGCCATTCTTCTGGTTCTTCGGAGTGCACGGTGGTTTGATCATGGGGGCCATCACGGCTGGATTGTTGATTCCAAATACCTTTGATAACGCCGCTTTGTATAAGGCAGGGAAGTTGTCTTTGGAAAATGGTGCGCATATTGTTACAAATGAGTTCTACAATAACTTTATTAACTTAACTGGTTCTGGAATTACGATTGGTTTGGTGGTCTTTACTCTCTGGCGGGCGCGTTCTGTGCAATTGCGCTCACTTGGTAAGATCGAAGCAGTGCCGGCATTGTTCAATATTAACGAGCCATTCCTGTTTGGATTGCCATTGGTCTTGAACCCAATGCTTGCGATTCCATTCTTCTTGACACCTGTTATAGTTGCATTAACAACGTATTTGGTGATTTGGTCTGGAATTGTTCCGCCGTTGAACGGGGTTGCAGCGCCATGGACGACACCACCAATTATTTCTGGTTTCTTGATTGGTGGATGGAAGATGGCTGTCTGGCAAACGATTACGCTGTTAATTTCAACAGCAATGTATTTCCCATTTGCAATGCATTATGACAAGATGTTGGTTGCTCAAGAACACGCTAATTTAGCAAAAGAAACTGATGCAGCTTAATAACTAAAAGTACTAAAAAATCCCGGAGCGCCTATAATAAGGTGTTTCGGGATTTTAGTTTGATTCAAAAATTCATCAAGAGCAGATGAATTAAATCATAATAAACATTGGTAAGATTAATGGTCGACGCTTTGTTTGATCATACAAGAAACGTTGGAGTTGTGAAACCACTACATTGCGAATTGTATGTTCACTAGCATTTGGCTCACGCATCGCAGTCAAGATAGCCTTAAATATTTCACGGCGGCCTTCGTTGATCAATTCTTCAGATTCACGCATATAGATAAATCCACGTGAGAGAATGTCAGGGCCAGCAGTTATTTCTTGATTCTTTAAGTCAATGGTTGCAACAACAACGACCAAACCATCTTGTGAAAGCATTTGACGATCGCGCAAGACAGCAGTTCCGATGTCACCGATTCCGCTACCATCGACGTAAGTGTCATCAGCAGGAATATGATCAGCAACACGGGCAGAGTCAGCAGTCAAAGCCAAGACATCACCGTTATCAAGTACGAACGTATTTTCCTTTGGCACACCAATTTCATAACCAAGACCAGCGTGAACCTTTAACATCCGGTATTCACCGTGGACAGGCATGAAGTACTTAGGCTTCATCAATGACAACATTAACTTTTGTTCTTCTTGACCACCGTGGCCAGAAGTGTGAATATTGTTGACCTTACCATGAATGACATTTGCTCCGGCTTCTTCCAATTCGTTAATGACCCGGTTCACTGATTGAGTGTTTCCAGGGATTGGAGAAGAGGAGAAGATAACAGTATCATCAGGTTGGATTTTAATCTGCTTGTGCGTTCCGTTTGCAATCCGGGCCAATGCAGCCATTGGTTCACCTTGCGATCCAGTTGACAAAATCAAAACTTTCTCGGGTGGTAATTTATTGGCTTCATGCGCATCGATCAGCATCTCTTGTGGAATATCTAGATAGCCAAGTTCCAGCCCGTTATTCACGGCAGAATCCATTGAACGTCCAAACACCGCAATTTTACGACCATGGGCCAAAGCAGCTTCAGTCGCCATTTGGACACGTGACATGTTTGAGGCGAAAGTAGCAAAGATAATCCGGCCAGTGATGTCGTCAAAGAGGCGATCGATTGTTTTACCAACCCATTTTTCTGACTTAGTAAACTCAGCTCGTTCAGCGTTGGTTGAATCTGACATTAGAAGCAAAACACCTTCAGAACCAATGCGGGCCATCTTTTGCAAGTTAGGTGGCTGATGCGTTGTTGGCGTCAGGTCGAACTTGAAATCACCAGTTTCTACGATTACTCCAGCCGGCGTGTGCACAGCAACTCCAAATGTATCAGGAATAGAGTGGGTCGTACGGAAGAATTCAACAGTCAAAGAACCAAATTTCAAAACATCATCTTCGGTAATTTCGTGTAATTCGGTCTTGTTTAGTAAACCATGTTCCTCAAGTTTGTTTCTGATTAAAGCAAGGGCGAGGGGACCACCATAAACAGGCACGTTAACAGTATTTAAGAAGAAATGGATTGCTCCAATGTGGTCTTCGTGTCCGTGGGTAATGACAAGCCCGCGGATCTTGCTTTCGTTTTCTTTTAAATAAGTGTAATCAGGAATGACGTAATCGATTCCCAACAATTCATCTTCAGGGAACTTTACACCGGCATCAATCACAACAATATCGTCGCCAGATTGGATTGCATACGTGTTTTTTCCAATTTCGCCAAGGCCACCCAGTGCGAACACTGCGACTTCATTTGGCTTAACATTAATATCCATTGCCATATTTAGAACTCCGTTAACTTGAAGTTAGCTCCGAGACTTTGTTTTTCATAAGTCAAAGCTGCTTCTGATAATTCTTCAATTAGCTCCAAGTTGTAAGCTGTGTTTGTCTCTACGGCTAAACGAGCTTCAGCAAGGCTTGGTGCTTCGATGTAAAGAGAATGGGTGCTTTCCCGCTTAGGGTTTCGCTTCATTGACTCTTGGTAATAAACTTTGTAAATCATTTGCTAATGATCTCCTTTAAATTTTTTCTGAGATTGCTTTTGAAGCTCGCTCGAAAGGTACTGATACAAAATATCCTTGTCTACCATTGTACCATGAACTGCTAGTCAAGTTTAATCCTTTCGCTGTTTTAAAATAAATCTTAAAAAAAGTTGAGATAAAAACTAGAACTTCCTAGTCCAATCTCAACCAATTTATTATTTGCGCGGATTCAAAAAATGTTGATTGTTTTGATTATACTCGTCCAATGCGGCAATATCTTGGCTGGCATTTTGATTGTAATCACCACCCGGAACACCGGTAAACTCTTCTAGCGTCGTAATTTTTTTATTAAACATTTCAGTAGCGTTTTCAACCCCAATGTAGCGCATGTGCCATTCTTCGCCTTCATAACCAGTAATGTTGCTTTCACCACGCGGATAGCGAATGATAAAGCCATATTCGTGGGCATGCTGTTGAAGCCATTCATACATCGCATCATTCGTGGGTAGTTGACCATCTGTTCCTAATAGGTCAAAAGCCAGGCCAGATTGGTGTTCTGAATAACCTGGACGAGCAGAGAAAGTATCGGCTTGTTCCTTGCCTTGACTGGCTACGTAATTATCATACAAAGCTTTTTGATAAGGGTAGGCCCGGAATCCAGAAATATTATTTGAAATTGCAAAACCAGCATGTTGCATCGCCGTAATCAATTTAGTTTTGGCTTTATCTGCAGCGGGCATTAATCCGGAACCATCAGCGTTATTATCAGGGGTGCTTCCATTGTAAGGATTATAATCGGCAGGTAGGGGGTGCTTTTTATTCACAACGAGCAAGAGACGTGCATTTTCAGTTCCTGCTTTAATTGGGGCAATTGTTTTTGCTTTCGAACTTGTTTTAGTGGTTGATGACACTTGGCTAGAAGAACTATTCGTTGCGACATCATTATCTTTGTGGCTAAAAATTGTTAATGCTCCGCCAATAATTACCAAAATGGCAATCACGGCAAGCACAAAGCTAAACCGACCGTATTTCATATTAGACTCCTTTTAAAAAATGTTGTACCTTCATCTTGAACAATTGTGGAGTGAATGTCAAATCGATAATTAGTGAAAAATAGAGCATATTCTGCTAAGATTGGAGTAAATGATGCGAAGGCATAATTGTTAAGAAAGAGGAATTATCATGCATCTTTTACACTTTTTATTTTGGCTGATTTTGCTCGGAGCAATTATTGCGCTGGGCGTACGCATTAATCGAATGGTTGGTCGGCGAGAAACTGAGCGCAACATTATTAAATCGCAACAAGTGGTGAATGCTTCAGTGAACGAAGTGATTCGTGATATGGCACAGGAATTAAATCTAGAAATCCCACAACGGGTTACGTCAACACTGGTCGCCAATATTTGGGGCTACAATGTGATGGCATATGAATTTAAGTTTAATTACGAAGTTGCACAGGCAATCGTGCCAATGAGACAAAAGATTAATACTGGGTTAGGTCGCTATACGTTGGCGCATGAAATTATTAGTGTTGATGAAGCAGTCCAGCCGATTATCGTGACGGATCTGTGGTATGACCAGCTTAAACCGGTTTTGCATATGGATGTTGCGTACGTTTCGACCGAACAAACGGCAGCGTACTTGCGTGATTTAAAGAAATTAAACCAACCATTTCAAACCTGATTTTGCGGTATACTATTATAAAGTAATGTGTGGTGCTAGCTGTGCAACACTTTGGTCATTTTTCACTTGCGTGGTGGCTTTTCAATAATGATAGTAAGTGGCGACACGGTCCCATTCGACTTTTAATTTCGACGAGCCGAAATTTAGTCAAATTGGTGCCGCTACCACGCTTTAAGGAGTGTGCACAAAGGCGTCCTGAGCTGTCGGGATAAGATTATTTTCCAATTTGCTACCAAAGCGTAGCGACGTAGTGATTTGGAAAAGAAGCTTATAACCGAAGCTCAGCCTTTGTAAACATGATGATCACCTACTATCAGCATCTCAATCCACCACGCTTTTACTAAAATGACAAGGTGTTACGCACTTTGCTTGATCAGCGAAGCGATTCTGTCGTCGGATGAGCAGCCCTTGCCAAATCTAGGCGAACCTTTTCACGCGCGCTTTAGTGCCGTGAAATTGGCAAATTATTTTGCCATTCGCCATGAATCGTGCAGGGCCATCCGAACGTAAAGAATCTTTAGCGAAGCTGATCAAACAACGGGCAATATTTCAAAGCTAGCACAATGCGTTAAGTAAACTAAATCAATGGAGATAATGAACATGTACATGATGAAAGATATTGTACGCGACCCTGCAGATGTCTTGCGTGCACAAGCCGAAAAAGTTAGCTTTCCTTTAACCGAAGAAGACAAGTTAACAATGAAAAATATGATGGAATATCTTGTGATCAGTCAAGATGATGAAGAAAACGAAAAATACGGTTTACGGCCAGGAGTTGGTTTAGCTGCGCCTCAAATTGGGATCTCAAAGCAATATTCAGCCGTTTTGATTCCAAACGATGAAACAGACGAACTAAGCGATGAAGAATTTGATCAATTGACAGACGACGAATTGTACATTTTTAAGGGGATGATTATTAATCCAGTCATTACCCGTCAATCAGTCAAGCAGGGGGCCTTGAGCATGGGCGAAGGTTGCCTCTCTGTTGATGAAGACGTTCCTGGTTATGTTCATCGCGCCAATCGTATCACGGTCAAGTATCAAGATGAAACCGGTGAAAGTCACGAACTTAAGCTTGAGGGCTATCCGGCAATTGTGTTCCAACATGAAATTGACCATTTACATGGCACACTGTATTACGATCACATCAATCAAAGCGAACCTTGGCAAACGATTGAACGTTCGAACTATATCGGGTAATGTTGATGGCAAATGATGCAAATTTTAATTATCCAATGTTAGCTGGTTGGGACACCAATGATATTGTCAAAGCGAGTGCACTTTATTCTGCAGTGTCTGAGGCATACGAAGGTGGCATTTCACGCGACAAGTTACTCGCTGTTTATGCCGATTTTAAAACTGTGGTTACTAGTAAAGACGAAGAAAAGAAAATTGGCAAACAGTTTGAAGCAGAGTCTCATTATAGTATTTACCGAACTATTCAAACGGCTCAACAATCAACTCGTAAAATGATTGTGATGGAGGGTTAGAGATGGTTCAACGTGAAGTACAACTAGCTAAAATGGATCAAACAGTCATGAGTTGGCTTGAAACTGTCCAAGTTAATGTGATGAAACGGGTCACGCAAAAATTGGCCATTGAGACGAAGAGTAATTATCGTGATTTAGTTACAAATATTGATCGAGAAACTGAACAATTTTATGTCGCAGCTATTCGTAATTTTGATAAAACTGCTAAAATCCTTGGCGAAGAGGGGTTTGGCGATCAGGTTAAAGATATGTCTGGGCACGTTTGGCTGGTTGATCCAATTGATGGTACGATGAATTTTGTCAAACAACATGATGAGTTTGCGACCATGCTCGCCTATTTTGAAGATGGTGTTCCAGTTATGGCCTGGATTATGAATGTCGCTCAAAATGAGGTGATTCATGGTGGGCCTGAATTCGGTGTTTATCTAAATGATGAGCAAATGACGCCACCAGAGAATACAAATTTGCACGAAGGCTTAATTACTTTGTCCGGAGCTCGTTTGTTGTATGAAGAATACGGGTTTTCTGACATTGCAAAGGCGGCAATGGGCTACCGGGTCTATGGTTCTGCTGGGATTTCATTTATGCATGTTCTAAAAGGACAGGCCGTTGGATATTCAAGTTATATGAAGCCGTGGGACTTTGCTGCTGGATTGGTTTTGAGTCAAGCGCTCGGATTAAAAATTGGAACAATTGACGGACAGCCAATAAATATGTTATTATCAAGTGTCATTCTAACAGCAACAGAAAGTGCATTTGACGATATAATTGAGCTTGAAAAATAGCTAAATCGTGAAAATGTTAGGACAAGTCGAGTCTTTATCGACTTGTTTTTAATAAGTTGGTGTAGAATAGTAAAAAAGATTATAAGTGACGAAACGTCAAGGAGACTAGTATTTTGGCAAAGCGTGAAAACATCCGCAATATTGCAATTATTGCCCACGTCGACCACGGTAAGACTACTTTGGTTAACGAACTTTTGAAGCAATCTGACACACTCGATGCTCGTGATAACATTGGTGACCGTGCCATGGACACGAACGACATTGAAAAGGAACGTGGTATCACGATTCTTGCTAAGAACACAGCTGTTAAGGTTGGGGACAAGCAAATCAACATTGTGGACACACCAGGCCACGCCGACTTCGGTGGTGAAGTTGAACGAATCATGAAGATGGTTGATGGAGTTTTGTTGGTTGTTGACGCCTTTGAAGGTACAATGCCACAAACTCGTTTCGTTTTGAAGAAGGCTTTCGAACAAAACTTGACACCAATCGTTGTTGTGAACAAGGTTGACCGTCCAGGAGCACGTCCACAAGAAGTTGTTGACGAAGTTTTGGATTTGTTTATCGAGCTTGGTGCTGATGAAGAACAATTGGAATTCCCAGTTATTTTTGCTTCAGCTATGAACGGGACTTCATCTTTGGATCCAGATTTGGCAACGCAAGAAAAGACAATGACACCAATTTTTGACACGGTCTTTTCAACGATCCCTGCACCTGAAGATAATTCAGCAGAACCTTTGCAATTCCAAGTGGCTTTGTTGGACTATAACGACTTCTTGGGACGAATTGGAATCGGACGTGTCTTCCGTGGAACCATCAAGATTGGTGATTCAGTTGAAGTTATGAAGTTGGATGGAACAAGCCAAAACTTCCGTGTTACAAAGTTGTTTGGATTTATCGGTTTGGACCGAGTTGAAATCGAACAAGCCATTGCTGGTGATTTGATTGCCATCGCTGGAATGGAAGAAATTTCAGTTGGAGAAACTGTGACTGATCCAGAACATCCTGAGGCATTGCCTGTTTTGCGGATTGACGAACCAACTTTGCAAATGACATTCCGTCAAAATGACTCACCCTTTGCAGGTCGCGAAGGTAAGTTTGTGACAGCCCGTCAAATCGAAGACCGGCTCCGTCGCGAATTGCACACTGACGTTTCTTTGCGTGTTGAAGATACAGATCAAGCTGGTGCATGGCTTGTCTCAGGTCGTGGTGAATTGCACTTGTCAATCTTGATTGAAACAATGCGTCGTGAAGGATTTGAAATCCAAGCTTCACGTCCACAAGTTATCTATCGTGATATTGATGGGGTTCAATCAGAACCATACGAATCAGTTCAAATTGATACACCTGATGAATATGCATCAACAGTTATCGACTCATTGAACCAACGTAAGGGTGAAATGATTAACATGGAAGCCGTTGGAAATGGTCAAACTCGTTTGACTTATATGGCACCTTCACGTGGATTGATCGGATATTCAACTGAATTCATGTCAGCTACTCGTGGATACGGAATCTTTAACCACACGTATGCTGAATATCGTCCAATCGTTCGTAACTGGGAACCTGGACGTCGTAATGGAGCCTTGGTTTCAATTACGCAAGGAACTACAACGAACTACGCTATCATGGGTGTCGAGGATCGTGGACAAATGTTCGTCGGTGCTGGAGTTGAAGTCTATGAAGGAATGATCGTTGGAATGAATTCTCGTGACAACGACATTTCTGTCAACGTTACTAAGATGAAGCCACAATCAAACGTGCGTTCATCAAACAAGGACCAAACGGCTTCAATCAAGACTCCTCGGATCATGAATTTGGAAGCATCATTGGAATTCTTGAATGATGATGAATACGTGGAAGTAACGCCTGAAAATGTTCGAATTCGTAAAGAAATTTTGAACACTTCAGAACGTGAAAAGTCTTCAAAGCGCCGTAAGATGGCACAACAATAAACATTTTAAGATTTAAACTGGAATCAGTATGTAACTATGCATGCTGATTCCAGTTTTGTTTTATCATCAAGCTAGTCAAAACGTACTCACACACTCTTTTTATATGGTAAAATTGATATATTATTGCGAAGTGAATGGAGTAATAAAATGATTCGGTCAATTCAAAAGAAAATGGAATATTTTGATTGGTGGATTGCGCTGATTGTTTTAGCATTAATGGCCTTTGGTGGCGTGATGGTTTTTTCGTCAAGCGCTGGAATGGCAGGATCGCCTTTTGTTACCATGGTGAAGCAAGTTGTGTTCTATGTCGTTGCACTTGTTATTATGGTAGCTGTTTTTTTGACAAACGATGGCTGGATTAAAAGACTTGGAGCTTTTTCTTGGATCTTTTGGCTGTTCTCAGTTGGGTTAATGGCGTTGGCACTCTTCTTCCCACCGATTAACGGGGCAAAAGGTTGGATTACATTTGGAATGTTCTCAATTCAACCGGTTGAGTTTTACAAAGTTGCACTGATTATGTGGCTCGCATTTGCCTTGACTCGGGGCAATCGTGGAGCAGGTGCTAATCTAAAAACAGGTTGGACCGCCATGATCTTACGCTTATTAGTTGGAACTGGAATCTTATACATTTATCCTGATACTGGCGGAATTATTATCACATTTGGGATTGGGACAATGATTGTTTTGGGATCAGGCATTCGTATTCGTTGGTCGGTTGGTGCGATGGTTGTGGCACTGGCTGCTTGGCAATTTGGGGTTCGAGCGATTGAACCAATAATCTCAAGTTCAGATAATTATGGATTACAACGATTTTTAGCATATTTAAACCCATGGAAATACGCGCAAACTACTGGAAACCAGCTCATTAACTCATATTACGCGATTAGCAATGGTGGATTGTTTGGCCGTGGGATTGGAAACAGTATTCAAAAAGCTGGTAATTTGCCAGAACCAAACACCGATTTCATCATGGCTGTTGTGAGTGAGGAGTTGGGTGCTATTACCGTTGGCTTGGTTGTTTTGGCCCTCTTAACAGTTATTTGGCGAATGATTTATTTCGCATTCCAAACAAAATATATGCGCTACAGGTTATTATTGATTGGCGTTTCGGCATATCTTTTCTTCCAGATTATCGTTAATTTAGGCGGAGTAGGTGGTGCGTTACCGATCACAGGTGTCACGTTCCCATTGATTTCTGTGGGTGGCTCGTCGATTCTATCACTTGGCCTATCACTTGGAATTGCCTTAAACGTGATTGCGCATATTAAACGTGAAAAAGAAAAATCTATTTCAGAAGGGAATTATTAATATGGCTTTTCAAATAACACCCCGGCGCAGTTTAATTGTGCATTTAAACAACGTGCGTCAGGCAAAACAATTACGGCGCTTTGGGATTGTCGAATATATTTCAAACAAGATGAAGTATGCTGTAATTTATATGAATGACGAAGATATTGAGCAAAAGAAGCTATTGATTGATCGTTTAGGCTTTGTCAATTCAGTCGAAATTTCACGTTGGCCAGATATTGATCCAACAGTCGGCGGGGCAAATGAGGAAATTGAGTTTGCTGTTGACGATACTGATTTGGAAGATGTAATTATGGATGAGGAAGTGTAGGCGATGCGCATAGTCAGTGGAACATATGGTGGTCGCCCACTCAAGGCCGTTCCTGGTTCAGCAACGCGACCAACAACTGATAAGGTCAAAGAGGCGATTTTTAGCATGATTGGGCCTTATTTTGATGGGGGTAATTCACTGGATTTGTATGCCGGTTCAGGCGGTTTGAGTATTGAGGGTGTTTCTCGTGGAATTGAGCATGCGGTGTTGGTTGATCGTCAATTTGCAGCCATCAAGACAATTGAAGCTAACATTGCGGTCACTAAAGAACCAGATAAGTTTAAAGTGATTAAAAACACGGCCGAAAATGCAATGCAAATATTATCAAATCATGCTCCATTTGATCTTTTATATTTTGATCCGCCGTACGCAAAACAAACAATTCAGGCTGATGTCGAAAAATTAAAAGAGCTAGGATTGATTGCGGTAGATGCAGTGTTGGTTGCTGAAACGGATCAAGTTGCGGATTTGCCAGATTCTTTTGCCGGCTTTGAGCTTTGGAAACAAAAAGATTATGGAATTACAGTTGTGACGGTTTATCGTTATGAAGGAGAGTAAATATGCGTAAAGTTCTTTTTCCAGGGAGTTTTGATCCATTTACAAATGGACATTTAGACATCGTGAAGCGCGCAGCTAAACTTTTTGATCAAGTGGTCATTGCGGTCGGGACCAATCGAACTAAAAATTATTTGTTTAGTAGTAGCGAAAAAATTGACTTGATTCAAAAATCAGTTTTGGAAGCTGAATTAACAAATGTTGAAGTGGTTGAACTTGAAGGTTTAACGATTGACTTTGTTCATGAAATTGGTGCAACAGCCATTGTACGCGGTCTCCGCAACGAAGCTGATTATTTATATGAACGTGATATTGCCGAGATGAATGGCAAGCTAGGCAGCGTTGAAACCGTCTTTTTGATGGCGCGCCCGGAGAATCAAAATATTTCGAGCACCATTTTGAAAGAAGTGGCAAGTTTTGGAGCCGATGTTTCAAGTCTGGTGCCACAAGCTGTAAGTGCAGCAATTATTCAAAAATTTAACAAGTAAATGAGGATTGCATTGTGGAAAAGCAAACAAAGAACAAGCATTTAATCCGTAAAATTATTCTGATAGTCCTTGGAATCGGTATTTTAATTGGCTTAATAATGCCATTACCATTCTATGCAGAGGTTCCTGGAATGTCGATGGGCTTAAAAAAGTTCATCAAAATTGATAATAAAAAGCCTGACGTCGATGGTGACTTTAATATTACAGCCGTGACGATGTATCGGGTGACAGGCGTGACGGCGATTATGGCGCTCCTTAATCCACATGCGGACCTCTTGACTGACGAACAGGTAAACGGTGGCGAAACTAGCGCTAATTCGCAAAAAATCAACCAGATTTACATGGATAACTCATTAAATTCAGCTGAAGCAGTGGCGTTTAAAGCGGCAGGAATTGAATATAAGCAAGAGTTTAACGGCATTTATGTCATGGCAATTCAAAAAGATTCAAAGTTTAAAAAATATTTACACGTTGGTGATACAATTACCAAAGTCAACGGTGAGACAAAGCAGAGCACAATTGGGTTCCAAGATGCAATTCGCCAAACTAAGATTGGGAAAAAGGTGCAGATCACCTATCTTCATGATGACAAGGAAAAAACTGTGAGTGCTCCAACCGTGTCAATTACTTCGACTGGTAAGAAAGTAGCTGGAGTTGGTATTATGCTGACTGATAACACAACGATCGAGTCAGCAACCAAGGTTTCTGCAGATATGGGCGAACTTGGAGGACCATCTGGTGGATTGATGTTCTCATTGGAACTGTATGATGCACTTAGTCCTGCTAATCTTGCTGATGGTCGAACAATTGCCGGGACCGGAACAATTGATGAGGAAGGCAATGTAGGCGAAATAGGCGGGATTGATAAGAAAGTTATTTCTGCTGGTAAAAATGGGGCTAAGATTTTCTTTGCACCTTATTTGAAGGTTCCTAAGAAATATCTAAAGTACGAAGAAAAGGGTATGACTAATTATGAATTGGCCAAAAAGACCGCTGCTAAGTACGAACCACAGATGAAAGTTGTGCCAGTTAAAACGTTCCAAGAGGCCGTTGATTATTTAAAAGAACATCCAGCCACCAGTAAAGCGAGTTAATCATGATTTTTAAGCACACAATTTTGCATATTTTAGATACGGATGCAAAGAATATTCTTGTTTCGCAAAGTGAGATGGACGCTAATAAAGCTGGCCTTCATGAATATTTGGAAAAACAAGTTCAAAAATTTAATAATGGTGATTTTAAGACGGGAACATTGCTTGGACCTGACTATTTAGCCCAGATTCTCGATGATGAAACTGGAATGAGCTTTGTTGAAAAGACAACGCGCTTAGCTGAAAAACTCTTTGCAGTTATTTCGGCCATTCCTGAAGTCCCTGGTGGTGATCTGCTCGCCCTAGAATTTAGCGAAGGCGACGATGACTTCTTTGCCCTTTTTAAAGTTAATTTTGCCCCACGTTTTTCACATTTGGTGGATTATCAAGATGATGTGATGGTCAATCAATTGATTTTAAACCAAGCAGTCTTGCCGGGTGCTGGATCAACTCCGGACGAGGGAATCATTGTAAATCTGATGGATGGTTCATATCGTTTGATTGAAAAGGCTTATCGTAATGAAGGTCAACGAATTCAGTATTTTTCTGAACGTTTTATGGAACTGCAACCAGAGACAAGTGTTAAAAAGGATTTACAGGGGATTAAACAAGCAGTTAAGCATATTGCTGATAAGTTTGATGTGCCAATGCATGAAGCGCTAGCAACGACGCAAGAGACTATTTTTGAAAGTGTTTCAGAGTTTGGTAAAATTTCAACAGACGAAATTGCGACAGCTGTTTTTGGTGATAATATCAATGCTAAGAACTTGTACAACGAAGCCCTTGAAACAAGAGCAATTAATCATGAAATCGAAATTGCCAATCCGCTAAAGTATCAAAAAAAGTATTCCGTTCAAAAATTCAAATTGGATTCAGGAATTGAAGTGTCGATTCCGATTGAAGCGTACCAGAATAAGGAACTTGTCGAATTTATTAACAATCCAGATGGTAAGATTACACTAATCATCAAAGGAATTGATGATATTAATAGCAAATTTAATGGATAATGATTTGACATCTATCAGCAAGACCGGTAAACTTATCATTTGTAAGGGAGAAGTCAACTATGCTAAAGTTCACACAATCATTTGAATATTGCATGACCAGTTTGCTTGTTAGCAATCTGGTATTTTGACGAACTCTGATCAAATATCAATCGCAAACGGGCACTAACTCAAAATTGAGATAGTGCCTTTTCTTATGTTTAGAGGAGAATTGAATTATGAATAAGAAGATTATTGCTGGTGCTTTGACGATTTTAACTGTTGCTTCGACTGGAATTGTGGCTTCATCAACAAGCGCGTCTACAATCACAAAAGGTACGTTAACAGTTGGGTTAGAAGGAACATACGCGCCATTCTCATACAGAAAAGATGGTAAGTTAACAGGTTATGAAGTGGACGTTGCCACAGATGTCGCTAAGAAGCTCAAGCTGAAGCCTAAATTTGTGCAAACCAAGTGGGATTCATTGATTGCTGGACTGGGTTCAAATCGTTACGACGTGGTTTTCAATAACGTTGGGATTACTAAAGAACGCAAGGAACATTATTTGTTTTCGACACCTTATTTGTATTCTAAAACGGTCTTGATTGAAAAGTCAGATGACAATATGACGAGCTTGAAAGATATTAAAGGCAAGAGCTTTGCGCAATCGACCACTTCAAATTATGGTAAATTGGCCAAAGATAATGGGGCAAAGATTGTTGCGGTTCCAGGAATGGTTGAGGCGATGAGCTTGATTGAATCTGGCCGGGCCGATGGTGAATTAAACGACAAGGGAGCCTTTGCAATGTGGCAAAAGGAAAATCCAGATGCCAAGGTTAAAGCTGTTGATTTGAGTGCAAAAGAAGCTCCAGCAGTTCCAGCTGCACCACTTTTGAACAAGAAAAACGTGAAGCTGCAAAAACAAATTAATAAGGCTTTGAAAGAATTGAAGGCAGACGGAACTTTGAAGAAGCTTTCTGAAGAGTATTTCAACGCTGATTTGACCAAAAAATAAAATATGTAAAAATTAATCAACCAAGTCAAAGTAACAGCTGGCTTGGTGTATACATAAATCAAAGGAGCACAGGCAGACCAATGACAGAATTCATCCACTTAGCGATCCGTTATTTACCAGACTTATTTAAGGCGGCACTCATTTACACATTACCATTAACAGCAATTTCATTTGTGATTGGAGTAATTATTGCAACGATAACCGCCATGATTCGAATCACCCATCAGCCAGAAAGGTTTCTCGCAAAAATTATTGTTAAAATTCTGAAAATAATTGCCGGATTTTACGTGTGGGTCTTTCGTTCAACCCCGATGATTGTGCAATTGTTTATCGTTTTTTATGGTTTGCCAAATGCGCACATTGATTTGTTTTCAAATGCGTGGGTCAGCGCAATTACGGTCTTTTCGCTCAACACAGGGGCCTATGCTTCAGAAAGCATCCGAGCAGCGATTTTATCTGTTGATACTGGACAAAAAGAGGCAGCAATGTCGCTTGGAATGTCAAATTTGCAGGCGTACTGGAATATTATTTTACCGCAGGCTGCTCGCATCGCAGTACCGCCCTTGAGCAATTCTTTAATCTCGCTAGTTAAGGATACGTCATTAGCAAGTGTCATCACGATTGTCGAAACATTTTATCTGAGCCAACAGATTGCTGCACAAAACTATCAAATTCTTTCGATGTATCTGTTGGTCGCCATCGTCTATGCGGTCATAACAACGATTTTAACGGTCGGTCAGCGCCATTTGGAACTCTATACGTCTCGTTATCTTTAAAACGCTATACAGGCCTGCAAGGGAGCGAAATAGAGCGAATAAAAAAATTCTCGGAGAAGTTAGCCGAGAATTTTTTGTTAATTTGAGTTAGCATCCAGTTCTTCAGCCTTTGAAAGCAATGAAGCTAATTCGTCTTTTCGCCGATCGCGGGGAATAAACATTCCAAGCATATCTTCGTTGATCCCGGCCATCACGCGTTTAACTTTGTTGTCAGCCTCGTATTCAACGGTTAGAGGAGACTTGAGTGCTTGGTTTGGTGCTGCAATCACGTCATTGATCGTCCAGTCATCAATCGACATTCCGCGTGGATTTTTAAAAATTGTTGCCTCTGGATCTTCTGCGGCACAAATTTGGCGCATCGTTGAAACTTCAACTGGCAAAGCTGATGAATCTTTTAATTGAACGACATTGTAGGGCAAGTTGTTTCTGTCAAAAAAATCGACCACCGCTTTGAGGGCATTTAGAGCTGAAGAGCGGTGGGAGAATGAATATACTGTAACTGGCATAATCTGTGTCCCCATTTTCCATATTTTAATACTACTAATTATTATAGTTTATGGTCATTCCGTCAAGTATAAGTCATGTTTTTATTCAACAAAGTTTATTAATCAAGAAAATAGCTTGCATGATTTGGTACAATTAAATTATGAAACTGCGTAACGCTAGGGTGACAAGCGTTACAAATAAGGAGGAGCCTGATGACTGAATATAAATTTGACTTGGTAGTGATTGGGGCTGGCCCAGCTGGTTTGGCGGCAGCGTATGAAGCTAAACAACTTGGCAAAAATGTGGCAATCTTGGAAGAATATATGTGGGGTGGAACGTGTCCAAATTATGGTTGCGATCCTAAGAAAATTTTGTTGAGTGCTGTTGAAGGGATCAAACGCGAACAGGCGATGCAAACGCGAGGATTAAAAGGACCGTTAGCAATTGATTGGCCAGCATTGATGGCGTACAAGCAAGAATACGTTGATGCTGTTAATCCGCGTAAAATCAGCGGGCTCGAAGCTGCTCAAATTAAGCATTTTTACGGGCATGCAACCTTTATTGATGAGCAGTCAGTTTCAATCGCCGGCGATACTATTACGGCGGATAAGTGGATTATTGCTGTCGGGCAAAGTCCTAAGAAACTTGATTTTCCAGGTGCTGAACTAACGGAAGATAACGAGGACTTTTTGAATCTACCAACGATGCCAGAGGATGTCACGTTTATCGGTGGCGGATATATTGGCGTCGAGTTTGCAAATATTAGTAATGTAGCTGGAGCACATGTTCGGGTGATTACGCGCAGTGAAACAATTTTGCATGAATTCGATCAAGTTTTGGTGCAACAAATGATTGAGAATATGACCAATGAAGGCGTCGAATGGCATTTTAATCAACAGGTCCGTCAAATTGAACGAGCTAATGGACGATTATTAGTAACATTGAATGACGGAACGCAATTCAGTACTGACAAGGTTTATGCAACGGCGGGGCGAGTTGGCAATACTCAAAAGTTGAAATTGAAAAATGCCGGCGTTAAATATCGTGATACTGGTATTTTAGTAAATGAATATCTGCAAACCAGCAATCCAAATATTTATGCAGTCGGTGATGTGGCGGAAAGTCCGGTCCCTAAACTAGTGCCAGTTGGTAACTATGAAGGACGCTATGTTGTGCGGCTTTTGGCGGGGAGCGAATCTCAGCCTATTCAATATCCAACCATTCCTGTCGTGGTGTTTGGAACACCGCGAATTGCACAAACTGGCATCGGGATTGAAGAAGCAAAGCGCCGAGGTTATCGCATTACAGACATTGATATGAGTAAAGTGATTACCTTCTTCCGTTATCATGATCAGGTGCGGGTTCGTACAGCAATTGATGATGACGGTTTGATTGTTGGGGCAAGCATCATTGCTAGTGAAGCTGAAGAATTATTGAATTATTTTGTGACTGCAATCAATGAAAAGCGGACTTTGCATGAAACGCAGGCGAATATTTACGCTTATCCATCACTTGGAAGTGAATTTGCAATATTTTATTAGTACCCGTTTCGTGGTATACTTTTATAATTAAATTAAAAGTAGAGAGAATTAAAAACAATGAAAATTAAAGGGCTTACCCCAATCTTATTAATCATTTTGGTCGTACTATTTTTCACAGGACATATCTATTTCCTATCACCATATTTGGCAAACTTCATGAACATTGTTGAACAGATGCTCCATGATTCAAATGCGATTGGTTGGTCAATTTTGGTTTTGACGTTCGTTGTTCGACTAGTGTTATTGCCAATGCAACTGCATCAATCGCGCAACATGACGATTCAACAAGAAAAAATGCGTTTGTTGCAACCACAATTAAAAAAGGTGCAAGACGCGCAAAAGTCAGCTGAGACGCAAGAAGAAAAGATGAACGCTTCACAAGCGATGATGCACATTTACCGCGAAAACAATGTGTCGATGCTTGGAGGAATGAATTTTTCAACCTTGATTATCCAATGGCCAATCTTTTCAGGTTTGTATGCGGCGATCAATCCGCATATCATAGGAGGATGGGAAAAGATGGATTGGGCCGTGCGCCAAGCTTCTGAAATCAAAGGTGCTTCATTCTTTGGAATTCAACTAGCACAACATAGTCTGTGGCTAGCAATTGCAACTGGTGTCGTTTACTTGGCCCAAGCGTACTTGTCAATGATTGGAATTCCAGAAGAACAAAAGAAGCAAATGCAAACGATGTCGTTGATGATGCCAATCATGATGTTTGCAATGACTTACTTCACCAACTCTGGGGTAGGCCTCTACTTCTTTGGTGGAGCGATTATCATGATCTTGCAAACGTTGGTAATTAACTATTGGCGTCCATATTTGCGTAAACAAGTGGCAGAATCATTTACGGTTAAAGACGTTGTGGATGATGCATTAGCTGGAAAGATTCAAGCTCCAGAACCAACTGGATTTATGGCAAAGATGGCAGCGAATGCTCAACAGCAACAGGCAACACCTAAAGATGTGACGCCAGCAAATGAGTCTGATCAACAAGCTGACAGCGAACGACTTTCAAACCGCGAACGCAATCGTAAAATTCAACAAGACAAGCAAAAATAATTGAGACAAATTGGGACCGGGATACCTTTAGTAGAGTTGTCCCGGTTTCTTGGCATAGTTTTTAGTATAATATAGGCAAAGAACTATTTTAGCAGGAGGATTTCAACATGGACATGGCGGATTATTTCACGACTCGTTATCCTGATTTACATGGAAAAACGGCCGTAGTGACTGGGAGCTCATCTGGAATTGGTGAGGCAATTGCGCGACACATGGGTTCTGAAGGAATGAATGTGGTCATTAATTATTACACAGCGGACGATCGAGCAATTCAAGGAATTATTTATTTGATTGAAGAATCTGGCGGGCATGCGGTTGCTGTCAAAGCTGATGTTGGGACCGAAGAAGGCGTGCAGGCCATTTATGACAAAGCAATCGAAGCGTTCGGAGATTTGGACGTGTGGGTCAACAATGCTGGCTTTGAGATTCAAGGTGACACTCACACGGTCGAGTACAAAGATTGGCAGCGCGTGATTCACGTGGACTTGGATGGCGTTTTTCTTGGAACCAAAATTGCGATTAACCATTTCATCAAGCACAATAAACCTGGAAACATCTTAAACACGTCATCAATTCATGATGTGATTCCTTGGCCAACGTATGCTTCATATTCGACAGCTAAGGCCGGTGTGTTGATGTTTACTAAAACAACAGCCTTGGAATATGCAGATCGTGGCATTCGGATTAACGCGATTTCTCCAGGAGCGCTTGAGACACCAATCAATGCAGAACGATTCGCTGATCCAGCAGTGCGTAAAGACACCACGGATATGATTCCAATGAAAAAGATTGGTGATCCAATTGACGTGGCCAATGCTGCTGTCTGGCTAATCTCATCAGAAGCGTCATATATCACAGGTACCACGCTCTACATTGATGGTGGAATTACTTTGTACAACGAATTTCAAGGAGGACGCGGATAATGGAATTTTATCAACCAGAAGTTAATTCTGATCAAGTTGTTTTGGACCAACTGAAGCAACCAGGCAAGCAAGTAATGTTTTTAACTGCCGACTGGTGTGGAGATTGTAAGGCAATTAAGCCGTTTGTTCAACAATTTAAGACTCAAGTTGAAGAGAGTGGATTTGGTTGGATTGACGCCGATCGTGATGAAAATTTAGCAATTGCCAAAGAACAAAATCTCAGAGGAATTCCAGCCTTTGTCTTGTTTGAAGATGGGCAACAAATTAAGCATATTGGCGATGGGCAACGTTTGAGTCCTAAAGAAATTGAATCATTCTTAGCTGCGATTTAACTAGAAAGAGGAGGGAACATGCGCGGGTTACGAGATTATTTTAATCAAGTCAGTTACGAATTAATGAATGTGATCATTACATTAATTCCTTTGGCGTACCTTGCGCACGTTTTAGGCAATATCGGGCTTGGAGTTGCAGCGCTGGCGATCGGAACCGCAGAACTGTTGATATTATTGCTCATGAGTCCAACCGCATTCTATGGACAGTGGCACCTCTCTAATCATCGCAACGAAATCTCTGCTGATGCGCCAATCTTTTGGAATACGATGTTAATTCATCTGCTGATGAGCTTGGTTGCCGGAGCTGGGTTAATTGCGATCATCTGGTTTGGGCAAAGTAATCAAACATTTGAGCTGTATCATTATCCTTTAGCGTTATCTGCGCTGTTAATCTTAGGAAGCTTGCTAGACATTTCGTGGTATTTTATTGGAACAGGGCATCATTTGAAGGCGATTTTGCAGTCATCTTCGACCAAAATTGTTTTCCTGATGCTGATTCTGATCGTCGTTAAGCAGAGTGGTGATGCGGATGCTTATATTTTATTGGTAGGCGTGATGCGGATTTTTGGAAACAGCATTTTGTGGTTCCAACTACCTAAACACATCTTTACCCGCGTTCAGTTGCATCCATGGCAATATTTGAGCGGAATCTTCCTAATTGCTACATCAGTCTTTGGTGTTGAATTATATACACTTGTTGGCCGTTTGATAGTGCCATTCTTTCATAACGATGTGGAAAGCTGGCTGGGTTATTACAGTGCTGCATTAAGCTTAAATCAAGTCGCAATTGTATTAGTTGCTACAATTGGAATGAGTACGATGCCACGCTTTTATAGGATTTATCGCCAAAATGATTATGCAAAATTAATTGAACACATTGATAATGCCGTCGAATCAGTGACAGCCTTTGCCGTTCCGTTGATGTTTGGAACTGCTGCAACGGCGGTGACGTTTACGACATGGTTCTTGGGACCTGATTTTAGAGAAGTTGGTCTAATGATGGCTATGTTGTCGCCGCTGATATTGCTTTTAGGATGGAACACCATTCTCGGCGGCCAATTTTTACGATTAGCGCAACGAAGCCAAGTGATGACATTAACACTAATCATGGGGTTTATCATTAATTTGGGCTTAGACTTCCTGCTAATTCCACGCTATGGGTTATTTGGTGCAATTTACGCTGTAATCATTGCCGAACTAAGCATCTTTGGCGTTCAGCTATTCTTTGCGCGAGATGTCATCGCTTTTGGCCGAATTGTTGTCCTAACTTCTAAATACATTGTCAACGGATTGTTTATGTATCTAGTCATTGTGGTTTCTTCGACTAATATGACAGCCATTCCTTCAACCACTGTTTTCCAATTGTTTATCGGAATTGTCGTCTACGTGATTGGAATTCTACTTTTACGAAGCAACTTGGTAGACAAGACTTGGCAGATTGCTTATGAATATTGGGCGTTTATTCGGCAAAAAAGCCACAAAAACTAAAAAAGGCCTGAACATTTTGATATGTTTAAGCGATTTATTTAAAAATATTTCGAATCCAGTCGCCAATCTTTTCATAGATTGACGGCTTTTCTTCAACCTTTTGAACAGAAACGAATGAAAGTTTTGGAGCTTTGCCAAGATAATCAGTAATTCCAGCGCTATTGAATTGTAATTCGGCACGCGCCACTATTTCATCTTTATCAATTGGCGCAATCAGTGGAATGCTGTAAATCAAGTTTTTAGTATCAGGTTGAACTGTTTCATTTTTTGGAATGAAGAGATAGACAGGCTTTTGAAGAACAAGTTTAACATTCTGTGGATGAGCATTTTTGACCGTGACGCTTTGATTAAATGTCTTTGTATCGTATTTTGTCAGCTTGGCTTGCGCATCTGTCTGAGTCAAAAGCTCTTTAGTTTGATCAAAAACCTGTAAATATTTAGAATCCTTGCCAGTGTCCAAGACGACAGTGATTACTTGACGTGTTTGATATGTTGCAATGCCGACAAAAGTAGTGCCATCATTAGCGGTCAATCCTGTTTTTAGCCCAGTGAAATTATAACTAGTTGCAGCCCCAATGATTGGCATGGTTGACTTTAATTGGATTGGATGTCCGCGGATTCCAGGAAAGCTGACTTCTTTTTGCGAACTAACTTTTAAAATCTCTGGATATTTTTGTACTAAATGGTGCGCAATGATCGCAACGTCGCGGGCCGACAATTTGTTTTCAGCGTCATCGGGCAAGCTTTTATTCTTCAAATTTTCTAAGCTTCCGTTGGGCAATCCAGAGGCAGTAACCAGGTTTACGCCGGTAATGCCCCAAGTTGATATTAGTTGGTCAGCCTTTTGATAAAACTTACTTTGCGAACCAGCCACGACTTCGGCCAAAACCATTGCGGTAGAGTTAGAAGAGGGGAGCATGGCGGCGTTGATGAGGTCTGCGACTGAATATTCCCGACCTTCAGCCAGAGGCGTATTTGCGACTGATGAATCTTGGCTAAACGTCGCTAATTCTTTTGAAACTTTGACAGGTGTTTCCAGCGTGATTTTGCCTTCTGAGATCATTTCTTCAATCATGTACACCACAATTAATTTTGAAATTGAAGCAATTGGCAATTTCTCAGAACCATTTTTTTCAGCAATGACTTGACCAGTTTTAAAATCAACCAGCAGAGCAGCACGCGCTTCTACATTCGGCGTGAAAATGGCCGCAGATCCGCTCGTTGGAACTAATAAACTCAACGTAATGATGATAATCCCCAAAAGTACTTTGATTTTTTGCATTGTTTTCCCCTTAAAACTTAGAATCACTTATTTTAGTATGCCATAAATTAAGGCATGAAAAAAGGGCCGGCCACAAAATTTGCAACAGCCCTTAATTAATTTACTGAATTACGTTTAGCTTTCCACGGAAGTCAGCCAGAGTTTGGTAACCCTTTGCATTCATGATTTCTGCTAATTCTTTTTCTAAACGGGCAAAAATTTCTACGCCTTCGATTGATAGAGCTGAACCAACTTCGACCAGGTCTGCACCACACAAAATGTGTTCATAGACATCACGGCCACTAGTTACGCCACCAGTTCCAATAATTTGAATTGAAGGGTTGAGACGTTCACGGAGAGCGCGCACGTTGGCAAGAGCAGTGGCCTTAACCAAAGTTCCGCCAAGTCCACCAAAGCCACCTTTAGGCTTAATTACAACAGTATCAGTATTTTCGTCAATCACTAACCCATTTCCAATTGAATTAATTGTGTTGACAAAGGTTAATGGATATTGGTTTAAAATTTCTGCAATCTCGTCGAAGTGGGCCATGTCGAAATAGGGTGGTAGTTTCACTCCTAAAGGCTTTGTGAAGAACGAGAACACTTCTGCTAATAGTGCATCAGTTCCTGCAAAATCATAGGCCGTTTGGGGCTTACCGGGAACGTTTGGGCAAGAAAGGTTTAATTCAACCAGTCCAGTAAACTCTGAATCCTGAAGTTGATGAAGCATATCTAAGTTATCTTGCTTGGTCACACCAGCGATTGAGAAGAAGATTGGCTTGTCAGTCACATTTTGTTGGTCTAGAACATAGTCCAGATAATATTGAAAACCGTAATTTGGCAAACCTGATGAATTAATCGTGCCAAGGTCATCTTTTAAAACAGAGTAGCGGGGCAAAGGATTTCCTTCACGAGATGCTGGTGTCGCTGATTTCGTCACAACAGATCCAGTATATTCATTTGATAGAACGGCATTAATTTCATCAATACTTTGACACATGACTCCTGATGCATTCAGAAGTGCTTTATTGAAAGTAAATGAACCGAAATTGACAGAAAAGTTAGGCATGAGATTGATGTCCTTCTTGATAGATTTTGACTATCGTACCAAATGAAACGGCGGTAAGTCAACTACCTTTTTGTAAGGGAATTACGGGTAATTTAAGAAGATAAATATTCCTAGGCATAAATTTTAGGTATAATTAAGGATAGTAAAAGCCGAATGGGACCGTGTCGCCACTTGCTATCATTATCGAAAGAACACCACGCAAGTGAAAAATGATCACAGTGTTTAGTAACAAACACTGTGATGTATTATTCAAGGATAGAAAAATCCCCCTTATTCAAACGCAATATGGGGTACTCACAAACAGAGGAGTTCTGCTGATGATTGAATTAAAGAATGTGACAAAACGATTTTCAGATAAAATAGCTGTGCATGATTTGAATCTTACATTAGAACCAGGGCAGGTGATGGGATTAATCGGTCAAAACGGAGCAGGAAAAACAACGACCTTTCGCATGATCCTAGATTTTATTGAGCCAACTGAGGGAACCATTACGTGGGACGGTCATCAAATTGGTCCACATGATAAGCAAAAGATTGGTTTTTTACCTGAAGAACGTGGCTTGTACCAGAAGTGGACAGTTGAAGAGCAAGTGTTATATTTTGCTGAACTTCATGGAATGAAACGTGCAGATGCTAGAACCGAGTTACAACGTTGGATGAAGAGTCTTGATGTTGTCGGTAAGATGACGGATAAGGTGCAAAAGCTGTCAAAGGGAAACGCGCAAAAGATTCAACTGATTGCGACAACCATTTTTCAACCGGAATTTATGATTTTGGATGAACCATTTACCGGGATGGATCCGGTTAACACTGAACTAATGATGAATGAGATCAATCGACTAAAGAAGCAGGGCTCGATGATTGTTTTTAGTTCGCACAATATGGCTGGAGTTGAAAAGCTCTCTGATTCTCTGACGATGTTACGGCACGGTGAAGCCATTTTGCAAGGGAATACTGCACAAATTCGTGAATCATTTGGCCGGACTGAAATTTATCTAGAATCACCAATTTCAGATGCTGAATTATTAGCAATTCCTGGCGTTGAAACGATTCGGCAAGAGGGCATGGGACGCGAAATTCATTTGACAGATCCAGCTGCAGGCCAGTCAGTCTTTACGCTCGTTAGTTCAAGTGGATATGTACCAGTTTTTGCCCAACAATCACCAACCTTGGACGAAATTTTCCGGCGTGAAGTTGCACAAGGAGGATTGACAAATGTTTAGACATCAATTATTTTTAGTCGCCCGACAGACATTTAAAACGCGTACAAAAACATTTGGATACTGGGCCCTCGTGTTATCGCCAATTATTATCGCAGTATTTGCGCTTGGAATTGGATTGGCATTTTCAGCAACATCTGATAAATCAACACCGGTGATGGGGGTCAATGCTAGTTCTGAATTGGTCACCTACCTTAAAAAAGATCAATCTCTGAAAGTCAAAGTTAAAAAGATCACCTCTGATAAAAAAGCTCTGCAACAGTTAAAGAATGATCAGATTGACAGTTATTTAACGACAGATAGTAAGGGATTTATTGTGCAAAATGCGTCAAAGGGAAATCCTGTTGATTCAGCTAGCTTGCAAAGTGCGTTGACGAAATATTCGATGCTGGTGCGTGCTGTAGAAATGAATCTAACTCCTGAGCAATTGACGCACTTGATTACGCCACCCACGATTACAACGACCGTCATCAGTGATAAAGGAGTAAGTCAAGGCGGAGAAGCAGCTCAAACGGCAAAGTATATTCTTTCAACAGCGTTAGGAATCTTCATTTTTATCTTCTTAACTGCCTATATCGGAATGATTGCTAATGAAATCTCAAATGAAAAATCATCGCGCATTATGGAAATTCTTTTGGCGGCAACTAGTCCAGCAGTCCAGTTTTTTGGTAAGATCATTGGAATTGGTGCGTTGGCGATCATGCACATTTTCATTTATGGAATTGTGGGAGCGGTCATTTATTTGATAGTACCTGATAATAAATTTATTAAAATGGGGAAAGCGATTTTCCATGGAGTCGACTTAAGCTTCGCAGTTCTCACAATTATCATGGTTTTGCTCGGAATTACCATGTTCATTATTTTGACAGCAATTATCGCCGCGTTGGTCAATGATCAAAGTCAGGTGCAACAAGCTGTGATGCCTGTCACATATTTGGCAATGCTTGGCTACATTCTAACGTTGGCTTCAGAAGCCTCAAGCACGCTCTTGATTAAAATCTTCTCGTTTGTACCATTCACATCACAGACATTGATGCCGGCGCGATTAGGGCTCCAATTGGCTCGCCCATATGAAGTTGTAATTGCGATAGCGTTGCAAATCATCACAGTTTGGTTCCTAGCCCAGTTTGGTTTGCGCGTTTATAAGAAAAATGTTTTGCAATATAACGATGGTAATTTGGCTAAAGCTGGAATTCTGAGTCTTAAAGGACTCTTTACAAAAGATAAAAAAATATGACAAACGACGAACTACAAACTTTAGTGAATGAAATTTCAATCAACGACTTTAAGCGTCCATTTTTACACCATGCGACATTTAATCGGCGTTTAAAGACGACAGGTGGACGTTATTTGTTGAAGACGCACAATCTAGAATTTAATCCACTGATGCTAGAAGAATTTGATTTAGCGACATTGATAGGCGTGATTAAGCATGAGTTAGTCCATTATCACAATCACTTGCAAGGAATTCCGTATCAACATCGGGATGCAGCATTTAAGTCTGAACTGGCCCGGATTAACGGATCACGATTTGCACCAAAGACTTCTAAGGCGCAGAGCCAAACAAAGTTGCCAACTGAGTTTAAAAAATACGTTTGTCGTAATGGCCATGAAATTTTACGAAAACGTGCTATCAACGTAAATCGGTACGTTTGTGGAATCTGCAAGGCCCGGTTACAGTTTGCGGGTTATGTGAAGGTTCAACCATAAACATTTAATTTCAGGCACGAGTGATGTATAATTAGAATTAATCTAGGAAAGGGGGTGATACGTTTTGGATAGATTTGCTAAATTTGCCAATCGTATCGCCCTTGTATAGGAACAAGGGCGATATGATCTGGTAGGCGGAAACGCCACAGTGATGACCTTTCAGCAATGAGAGGGCTCGAAGGGATGGAAGGTGGCGAGCCTTGCATCCCTTTTCTTATTGATTTTTTTATTGCAAGCGTAAGAGGGGGCTTAGAGATAGAGATGAACGAAAACATTATTAAAATTATGCCAGCAACAGTGGCAGATCAAAAAAGAATTTTGGAGCTCGAACAAACGATTTTAAGTGATATGGAATTGGCGGTTTATCAGGATTTAACGATCGAACAAGTTCAAACTGCAATGTTGCAGGCAGCTAAGCAGGATCCAAAAAGTCGGTATCATTTTTCACAGGCAATTGTCGCAAAAGATGCAAATAAAACAGTTGTGGGTGTTTTGTTTGGGTATCCGGCAGAACAAGAGGCCGGCTTAGATCTGACTTTTCAACGAATTTTAGCGGAGCGGTATGATTATCACGAATTATTTTTTCCGGATTCAGAGGTTTATGAAAACGAATGGTATTTGGATTCCATTTCAATTGATGAAAATGTACGTGGGCAAGGGGTTGGCTCGATGTTGTTAACAGCTATGAATCAGTTTGCTGCACAGGCAGAAGCACATGTGATTGGCTTGAATGTGGATGATGGAAATCCCAAAGCGCTCCAATTATATGAACGGATTGGCTTTAGTGAAGTAGGCCGCCTTAAAATTGGGCCACATCAATATGCGCATTTGCAACGACAGATTAAGCCGTAAATTAGTTAAGCTTATTTTCAGTTAGTCCAAAGTTTCTTTTATTCTTGAACAGGCATACTTAGGTTATTGAATGAAACGAGGGACATAAAGATGACTAAAAAAAATCGAGTAAAGAAGATTAATCAAGCAAAGCGCATGAAAATTTTCATGGCTAGCTCAATTGCAACAATCGTTTTGAATTTTGGAACGCTGGATATTTTGTCGCAGCCAATTATTGTGCATGCCGATACTAATCCGACCGAAATCAGGAGCAATGTTAAAGAGCCTTTACTGCCAGTTGTACAAATGGCGGGAGCGTATCAAGATAATTCAGATGGAACTGCTGCTGAAGCCAAACAAATTAAAGTGCCAGGTTCTTTTCAAGCAGGTGATTTAGCGCAAATTTTGCTTAATGGATCTGCCTATGTTGGTGTGGTTCCGCAAGATACAGCTAATGGTTTTACGATGAAAATTTTCATCACAAGCAACGACATAACTCAATTAGATGTAATTGTCGAAGGTGTCATTTATCCGAATTTATCAGTAAACTAAGCATTTAACAGTTATTGATAGACATGTAATTCCCAAAGTAGTATTATAATTGTAAATAAGTGAGTACTTACTCACCTAATAAACGAAAAGGGAATGGTAGCGATGAGTGATGTAATTACATTACAAAATGTTAATAAGTTTTATGACAAACAAACAGTGTTAGACCAAGTTTCTTTAACGGTGAAACAGGGTGAAATTGTTGGGTTAATCGGGCCATCTGGTTCTGGTAAAACAACGCTAATTAAGATTGCGCTTGGAATGGAAATTTCTGACAGTGGCACGGCTGAAGTTTTTGAAACTAAGATGCCTAACCGCGAATTATTGGGACAATTAGGTTACATGGCGCAATCTGACGCACTTTATGAGCAATTGACCGCTAAAGAAAATTTGCGTTTTTATGCGGTGATGAAAGGGATTAACAAAAAAGAGATTCCGGCTGAAATTGAGCGTGTGACGAAGGTTGTTGATCTATCGGACGACCTAAGCAAGTTTGTAGCTGGTTATTCAGGTGGAATGAAGCGCCGTCTATCACTTGCGATTTCATTTCTTGGAAATCCACCGCTGATGATTTTAGACGAACCCACTGTTGGAATTGACCCAGCTTTGCGTCGTCAAATTTGGGCTGAATTAAAAGCCAGGCGTGATGCAGGACAAACAATTTTAATTACAACGCACGTCATGGATGAAGCAGAGCTGGTCGATCGGGTGGCTCTATTGTTAGGTGGTAAATTGATTGCTAATGATTCACCAAAAGCTTTGGAGGAGCAATATGGTGTGCCAACAATTGAAGAGGTCTTTTTGACGGCAGAGGGGGCAATCTAATGAGAATTATATCAATTGCAATTCGAGTTTTAAAAGAATTATTCCGTGATAAGCGAACATTAGCGCTAGTATTTTTGGCTCCGTTGTTAGTCTTAACTTTGATGAAGGTTGTATTCAATTCGAGTTCAGAAGTCACAGTTCGTGTGGCAACCGTGAATGTCGAACAAACTATGAAACAAGCTCTTGATGACACAGATCATCTAAAAGTAAAAGCTTATCAAAGTGCTGATACTGCCAAAGATGCACTTAAAAAGCAAAAGTTAGATGCAGTCATTGATTACAATGGTAAAGATTATACAATTACGTATGCAAATTTGGATGCTTCAAAAACAGCCATGGTTAAGGGTGCATTTGCTGCAGCTCAAATTAAAACGAACATAGGTCAGATGTCTTCAGCACTGACAACGCTCCAAGCTAAGTTGGGCATTAAAGCTCCGACTCAAGTTCAGCCTAAAGTGCATAACGTCTACAACTACGGTAATAAAAACACATCTTATTTTGATAAGATCATGCCAATCTTAATGGGCTTCTTTGTGTTCTTATTTGTCTTCTTAATCTCTGGAATGGCACTCTTGAAGGAACGGACAACGGGAACACTGGATCGACTGCTAGCAACGCCAGTTAAACGCTCAGACATTGTCTTTGGCTATGTTTTAAGTTACGGGCTACTGGCAATCGTGCAAACCTTAATTATTGTCACGTATACTATTTGGGTCTTGAAAGTGGAGCTGGTCGGTTCAGTTTTGTGGGTCATTGCGATTAACATTCTCTTGGCAATGGTCGCACTAGCATTTGGAATCCTGATGTCAACCTTTGCTAAGTCTGAATTCCAAATGATGCAGTTCATTCCAATTATTTTGGTTCCACAAATTTTCTTCTCCGGTCTAATTCCTCTTGATTCAATGGCGAATTGGCTAAAAGTAATTGCGGACGTTATGCCTCTGAAATACGTTGGAGAAGGCTTAACCAATGTAATTATGACCGGCGCAGGGTTCTCAACGATTTGGATTGACTTGCTAGTTTTGTTTGGGTTCTTTGTACTCTTAACGATTTTAAATATTGTTGGGTTAAAGCGTTATCGTAAAGTTTAGTGAAGGGGAGCAAAATGGCAGAAAAAATTTATCATGATTTGGCTTCCTGGTTGACAGAAGAGCAAATGCCAAACGGGAAAAGAAAAGTACTCTTAGCTGCTGTGGAATTGTTTTCTAAACATGGCTTTGATGGGGTTTCGACGGCCCAAATTGCTGAGTTATCGGGCATGAGTGAAGCAACTGTATTTAAGTATTTTAAAACTAAGCATAATTTATTGGACCAAATCTTGGATCCAGTGATTACAAATTTGATTCCAAATTATGCCAATGATTTTGTGAATAACCAATTGCCACAAGATGTATCCGATGATGATTTAATCAAAGCATTTGTTAAAAATCGTCTGACTTTTATCGTTGAAAACCAAGATATTTTGCAAATCCTAGTTAATGAGTTGTTAGTTAGTGATGAGTTTTTGCATAAACTACAAACAATCATTATGCCATATTTTGAAAGTTTAACAGTAATTTTAGACCAATTAACGCATGATTCTGAGATTGCTGCAATTGATTTATTTCGCCTGTTGGTCGGTCAATTTGCATTTGAGCTATTTAGAATGACACGCTTTGACGTGCAAGAACAATATGATCTCGATGGCGTCTCAAAAATAATTTCCGACACGGTCATTAAAGCTCTTGCATAGAATTATTTACGCATAAAAATCTAAAAATAGAACCTGTATTGTTTGGATGCGCGGGTTCTATTTTTTAAGGCGTAATATGCAGTGAATATGGTATCATGATTTTAAAGAATTCTGAATAAAGAGGCGAGGGTGCGGTATGACGGTTACAAATGAGCAGATTACAGACTATCTTATTAGTGTTGCGCCAAAACAGATTGAGGCCATTTTCCAAACTGGTTCGCGTCTAAATGGTTTAGCAGTGGATGACACAGACTATGATTTGATGGTTATTACACGGCCGTTTGTCGATCCAAATGATTTTGTATCAGATCGAGCATATTCAAAAGAAGCGCGCTATTTGCCGGAAGCAACAGGATTTGCAAATGAGCTACAAGTTAAATATTATGATGCGCGTAAACTATATCAGCTCATTATTAAATCAAATCCCAATATGCTGTATGTTTTGTATCGGAAACCAATTTATTTGGCAAAAAATGATGAAACTGCAGAGTTGTTTAACGAATTATTTGATAATTTAGAGTTGCTTTCTTCGATCAATAAAACTCAATTTTTCAATGCGTTGAAGGGACAGTTTAATCGGCAAAAGAACATGCAATTTGCGGATAATCCAAAGCGCTATAATAAGGCCTTGATTCAATCGTTGAAATTTTTGCATTATGCAGAAGACTTGCTGGTTGCAGATAAGCTTTCGACTATTGATTTTGCAGACAATCAGGAAATGATGGATATTAAGCAGCATCTCACGACAGATTATGTAAACCTGTCGAAGGGTGTTCTTGTACGGTTGCAAAAGTTGAGTCAAGTGGACGTGCCTGCGATTGATCCTGAAAAGGAAGCACAAATTTTAGAAATATTTGTGAAGTACTTTAGGAAAAGTGCTGGAAATGGTTAATTTAAAAGTATTTATGGGCAAATGTAGTAACTACGTGTCAAATGTAGTAACGAGCTCTGAAATGTAGTAACGATGCGTTGGTCAAAATTTAACCGCTGTAACTCATGATAATATATATTATGTAAACTAGAAGTATTATAATTTTTCAACTTCAGATTGTCAAGTATGTAGCTTTTACTTTGCCACTATCAATTTTTGTAGCTAGGTATTTCTGTGTATCCCTAAACGCCCTAGTTTTAAGCGTAAAATTTTACAGTTAAAAAGAAACAGGAAATTACTAGAATTAAAAGATAAACATTAAAAAACGGCGTCATGATAATATTTCATGGCACCGTTTTACATTTCAACTGCTGACTGTGAAAATCATTTTACTTTCCAACCATTCGCTCATTCAAAAATTCGGTACCATCGTCATTCAATCCTAAAAGATTAATCCCGGCTGGTGACTCCGTACGCGCTGGACTCCCGCCGTCAATTACATATCTTGGCACGTCATTTTCATCATGCTGCATCTTAACAATTGGCATACTATCATTCCCAGTAATTAAAAATGTTGGCGTGTGACCAGTCACAATTACCTTTCCTAAGTCATTGCGATGATACGGTGGCTGTTGCATCGTTATAATATCGTCTCCATGCAAAGCCTTCCCAACAACCTGCCACAAACCAAGCAAATTAAAGCGTTGCAAGTACTGAGCCAATTCCTTTGTATAGTAATAATCACCGCGAATCCACAGCAGATCCCTTCTACTTTGCTCGTTTAACGCGTGTTCCCAATTGATCCCAGCATGAACGTAAAAACGATTTTCATCTGAGTAAGTCAGTGGTAATTGACGTAAAAACTCCGTGTAATCACTCAATTCTGTGTTCAAAAATTCGCGCACTCCTGCAAATGACTTGTTATCAATTCCCAAAGTTGTCCAAGTGTACTTCCCGCCATTGCGTTTCCAACCTGCATAGGCGTCATAATCCCCATCCGCCGTTTGCAACCAAAAATTATCATGATTGCCCAGCAAAGCAATTCCATGATGATTTTCAACCTTATCTCGAATATAGTCCAAAACCTGCAAAGGCTGCGTTGGTCCAAAGTCATCAATGTAATCACCCAAAAATACCGGAACCATGTCGTCCGTCAGGTAATCATCCATTGCCTGAAGGTCAGTAAAGTTACCGTGAATATCACTAATTATAAGATGTTTCATTTATCGCTCCCCCTTCGTTGATAAAATAACGATAGCACAAATTTGTGGCTAAATATATACCGTATTTTTGATGCACTGAAACATTACAATTATGAAAACTTTCATTTCTTTGTAACCGTTTTCATTATACAAAAAATATGTTACACTGATTCAACATGGTCCAATTTAGGGGGACTAATTAATAGAAAAGGATTAAATGAGTAGACGCAGATGTCAAAAACAATGGCAGTAAACGCCGGTAGTTCTTCGCTTAAGTTCCAGTTATTGGAAATGCCTGAGGAACGTGTAATCACACAGGGGATCATCGAACGAATTGGGATGGATGATGCACTTGTCACCATTAAATATGGAGCTGGGATTGAGCCAATTCGTCTGATTGGGGCTGAAGAAGGTCACATTTCATTAACTAAAAATGGTGGCCAAAAATACGAACATGAACTGCCAATCAAGGATTATCACCAAGCAATTGATACAATGTTGCAAATGCTTTCTGACTTGGGAATCATTAAAGACTTCAATGAAATCACGGGCGTTGGGCACCGAGTTGTTGCTGGTGGCGAATGGTTTAATCATTCCGTCGTGGTGAACGAGGATGTGCTTGAAAAAATTGATCGACTAGCAGCGTATGCCCCTTTGCATAATCCTGCAAATGCGATGGGAATCAGAGCTTTTGAAAAATTATTGCCACACGCCCTATCAGTTGCTGTTTTTGATACTTCATTTCATCAGACAATGCCAGAAAAAAACTATCTCTACAGCTTGCCGTATGAGTTTTATACGCGCTATGGTGCCCGTCGTTATGGTGCTCACGGGACTTCACATCGTTATGTAGTTGAAAAGGCAGCTCAAAAACTTGGAATTCCGCTGGATCAATTTAACGCAATTTCATTTCACTTGGGAGCTGGCGCATCGGTCGCAGCCATCAAAAATGGAAAGTCGTACGATACTTCGATGGGCTTCACTCCCCTTGCTGGCCTAACAATGGCAACTCGCGCAGGAGACGTTGACCCTTCTCTGGTTTACTACATTCAAGAACACGAAAATTTGTCAAACGCTGAAATGCTTAAAATCTTAAATAGTAAATCAGGCTTGCTTGGTATCTCAACACTTTCAAGTGATATGCGTGATTTAGAAGATGTTCAAGATACAAATCCACATGCTAAGCTCGCTTTAGAGATGTTTTACGATCGAGTTGTGCGCTATGCTGGCCAATATTTTGCTGAGTTAGAACGCGTTGATGCAATTATTTTCACTGCTGGAATCGGCGAAAACGATCCTGTGACTCGTGCAAAGGTTCTTAATGCTTTGAAGTTTGCCGGAGTTGAATTGGATCCGGAAGCTAACAATGTTCGTGGAAAAGAAACGATTATTACTACTGAAAATTCAACTGTCACTGGACTCTTAATTCCGACAAATGAAGAATTAATGATTGCCCGTGATGTTGAAGCGTTGAAAAAAATATAGACAAGTAAAGGCTCCGGAAACATAATCCGAAGCCTTTTTGTTTATTGTGCAAGTTTGGTGAGGGCCTTCTTTGGAACCTCACTCTTTGGAATTGCTTCGTATGAAATCACACCTTTGACACGCGAAACCTTTAGCTTTAGATAATAACCTAGCTTTAATGGATGGTTATTGCTCTTATAGCTTGTGTATTCTATATTTTCAGCCTTACCATCTTGATCATAACCCTTTGTCGCGTAAGAATATTCTTGCTCAGTTTGTCCTTGATATTCTGATGAGTCCTGACTAGTTGGCTTGGTTGTCGTCACGTAATACATCGTGCCCCCGTAATTATATTGATAAAAGCCGAAAGCTGCTAAAACCGTGACAATAAAGATCCCCAAAATGACAAATTTTTTCATGACTAACTCCTCCACAAAGTTAAATTTAGTTGTTTTTATTCAACAACTTATATTATATGTAAAATAGTAACACATAAACTATAACATGAAAAGAGAAAAGTTTTTTTGATAGGATTTCGCAATTTATAACTTTTCTAAAACTGTTAAATACGCTATGATAAAGGTATTAAAGTTTTTCTTGGGGGATCAATGATGGGTTTATTTATTAAACTATTAAACGCAATTCAAACCAACTTGCTGTATGTATTTTTAGTCCTATTCGCATTAATTATCATCGGTTTCTGGTACGCATTGGTCAAATCATATCGAACAAATCGGGTGAGACTTTTAAATGGGTATTTGCTGAGTATTTTGCTTTTCCTAATGTTTGGATTCCTCTCGATTGTTATTTTCCTGCTGCAAAGTAGGCTTTTGTTGGCAATTTGGTTGGGCGTTTTTGGAATAATTTTAGCATTGTTAATTGTCATCTCGCTATCTTTGTGGCTTTTCTTGATTCTAAACGGCATCGTGATGTGGCGCAAAGAATCCCGAAACTTAGCCAATAGCTTGACTCTGTTCTTAGGGATATTTATCTTTATTTTCCCATTTATCAATAACTTACTAGCTCAATTCCTGCCAAAGTGGCTCCTGATTACACTTAACACCTTTGAAGGGCTCAGCGTGGCTTACGTGGTGATTAACTTCATCGCGTTTATTGCATCATTTATTCTGCTACGGTTAACTCGACTGCCTTACGACCGCGAATATATTATTATTCTTGGCTCAGGATTAATTGATGGGCACACGGTTTCAAACTTATTAGGTTCACGGATTAAACGTGGCATTCAGTTTGCTAACAAACAAATTGCAGCAACTGGTAAACGACCTTATCTGATCTTTTCGGGTGGACAAGGCGCCGACGAACAACTTGCGGAAGGCCAGGCAATGTTGGATTATACCGTTAAGAATGCATTGTACGACCCAGCCTACCTTATTGCCGAAACTAAATCACTAAATACACTGCAAAATATGCAGTTTTCAAAAGCAATTGTTGAAGAACGTGGCTTTGCTTTGGACAAGGGCGCTTTTGCTACGAGTGACTATCACGTTTATCGCGCAACCGGCTTTGCACTTTTTGCAGGGCTAAATATCGCTGGTCTCGGCGCTAAAACACGTAAATACTTTATTCCATCTGCATTGCTTCGAGAATACGTTGCGATATTAAGTCAACACAAACGGTTGCAAGCGCTTATGCTTAGTTTCATCTTTGGTGGATCATTGCTAATTGGAATCGTTAATATTATTGCGAATGGCTGGCATTAGCCTATTGAAAAAGCCGCTGAGAAAATTTTGAAGGGCTCCAAAAAAGTTAGACAAGTTAATTAATTATACCGCAAGGGCTTGATTTCGGATTTCAACCGGAGTTAAGCCTTTGCTTTTGCGTGAAATACGGACATTGTTGA
>JAITPD010000031.1 GCA_031289615.1 Lactobacillaceae bacterium
TCACGATTCAACAATGTCCGTATTTCACGCAAAAGCAAAGGCTTAACTCCGGTTGAAATCCGAAATCAAGCCCTTGCGGTATAATTAATTAACTTGTCTAACTTTTTTGGAGCCCTTCATTGAGCTCAGCTGTATATTGTAAAAATTATACCCAAAATGGATAAGGCCTTGTTTTTAAGTTCAGGTCAAAAGTATGCGTACCTAATTCTTCACCATCAATATGGCCATGTTCTAAGCGACCAGTTTTAATTTCCAACTCACTTGCCGTATAACGATGAACTTCTGGCAATGAATAATGTTTACCCGCCATTAAGCGTTGCAAAATATAAAGGATCCGAATCTTTGAACCAACATTTTCAATGACGATCAAATCCATCTTGCCATCACGTGGGTTAGCATCTGCCATGATTTTAATTCCGCCACCAAAATACGGATGATTTGAAACCGTCATTAGATAGGCATGCGGCAAATATTCCTTTTGTTCACCCGAAGTAACTTCAATTGGAAAAGTATCTTGTAATAAAATAGTGCGGAAAATTGAACTAAAGTATGCCACTTTGCCCAAACCAAATTTGTTGAGCAAAACTTTATACTTAGAATGATTGGTCAAACTGACCGTCATCGCATCAAAACCTACGCCAATATTATTTACGAAGAAGCGGTGCATTTGATGTTTACTATCAACATACTCACCAATATCAACTTTCTCAGGATCACCTTGTTGTGTCCGCTTTAGAATCATCTTCAAGGACTCTAATGGTTCTTGAGCAAGTCCATGGGCGCGTGCAAAATCATTTCCAGAACCAGCTGGCAAGTACGCTAACGGAACTTCAGCCTGTGGATCATGCAGTAAAATTCCATTGATCGCCTCATTTAGCGTTCCATCCCCACCAACAACTACTAAATGTTGCTGCTCACTTGGCTGTGATTCAGCAAAATGTTGCGCTATTTTTTGAACGTCGCCCGGTATTTGACTAATTAATTCTATATACTCAATTTGTTGCTCATTTAGATACGTTCTGAGGGTCTGCCAAGTTTGCTTTGCGTTTCCTGACTTAGCTGCTGGGTTGATTAAAAAAGTGTATTGGTGCGTCATTATTGTAAATATCTTTCTCTAAATTTATGATTGCCAATGTTCGTCGATGAACTCTTGGCGCTGTGCATGCTCGATTTCATAACGTGCAGGATCTTTTTGATAGAAGTCTTGGTGGTGCTCTTCTGCCTCCCAAAATGTACTTGCATCTTCAATCTGAGTCACAATCAGTGCATCATTAAATATACCACTTTCTTGCAAAGCTTGCTTTGATTTAGCTGCGATTTCGCGTTGTTCAGCCGAATCTACAAAAATGACTGAGCGATAATTATCTCCACGATCTTGAAATTGGCCCATCGCATCAGTTGGATCACCCGTCTGCCAATACAATTCAACTAAATCTGAATATGAAATCACGCTTGGGTCAAACCAGATTTTCACTGCCTCTGTATGCCCGGTTTCGTGCGCCAAGACAGCCTCGTATGTTGGATGATCAACAAATCCACCCGTGTATCCTGCGCGCACCTTTTTGATGCCAGGCAACGAGTCAAAAGGTTCAACCATACACCAGAAACATCCGCCGGCAAAAATTGCTGTTTGTTCGCTCATTTTAAACACCCCTCTTAATTCAGTTTAATATTCCACGCTGGTATCTCTGCATTACCGTATAATGCCTTCATATGCTTGGCCGTGGCTTTAGTTTGATATGACTTCACGACTTGTTGATAGGCTTTGGTTTTTTGAGTACCCTTCCGTGCCACAATATAATTCAGATAGCCTTTGGTCTTCGCATTGATCGGCTCTGTGAACAATGTTTCCTTTGTTCCCAACTTTGCGTCTAATGCGTAATTAGTATTAACAACAGCAGCATCTTCGCTCTTTAACGTCCCAACTGTTTGATCCGACTGAACTTCTTTTAGCACAAAATGCTTAGGATTATCCGTAATATCTTGGGCTGTTGGCAACGACTTTTCATGATTATACTTAATCAATCCCGCTGCCTCCAAGACATCTAGCGCACGTGTTTCATTTGATGGATCATTTGGCACCACAATTGTCGCACCTTCTGGCAATTGCTTGAGCGTCTTGTACTTCAATGAATACAGGCTAATCGGTGTGACATAGGTTTTCCCAATTGGTACGAGCTGATTTTTAAACTTTTTGTTTTGCACATTAAAGTAGTTCAACGTTTGAAATGAGTTTAGATCCAAAGATTTGTCTACCAACGCTTGATTAGGCTTAATATAATCCGTGAACAGCTTTAACTTGATGTTTAAATTATATTTTTGCTTGGCATCCCTTTTAACAAAATCCCAAAGTTGCTTATCAGAATCACCAACCAAACCGACCGTGACTGTTTTCCCGGATGCATGAATTGGTTGAGTAATTCCAGTCGCACCAATAACCGTGCTGGCAAACAAAACCGTCCCTAGCGTTAAATATATTCCCTGTTGCTTCTTCATCTTCAATTCCTCCAAAATATGCAGCCAATTTATATCCATTAGCTGCAGTGTAATAAAAATATTCTAAAATTTCAAAAAGGCCTGTTTCAAGTCATTAATTAAATCATCAGGATCTTCTAAGCCAACAGAGAAACGCAATAATCCAGCACTAATTTCAGCTGCATTTAACCCTTCTTGATCCAACTCAGCATGGCTCATTTTGGGCGGATAAGACAGAATCGTTTCAACTCCACCAAGCGAGACAGAAAACGCCGGAATCTGTGTATTTTCCGCTACAATTCGAGCGTGTTCCATTGACCCAACATCAAAACTCAATACTGCTCCACCACTAGAAGCTTGTTTACGTTGAATTTCATACCCCGCATCATTTGGTAAGCCAGGATAATATACTTTAATCACCTCTGCTTGTTGCTCTAACCATTGCGCAATCTTAAGTGCAGATTCCGAAGATTGTTTCATGCGCACGCCCAGAGTTTTAATTCCCCGTAATAGTAACCAGCTATCAAAGGTTGCTAATGTTGCTCCGACTGCATTTTGTACGTAATAGATTTGATCTGCCAACGCTTTGTTATTTGTAACAGCGACTCCTGCTAATATATCCGAATGCCCTGCTAAAAATTTTGTAGCCGAGTGAACAACGATGTCAATTCCTAAATCTAAAGGTTTTTGAATGACAGGGGACAAAAATGTATTATCAGCAATTGAAACTAAATTATATTTGTTGGCAATTTTAACAATTTCAGCAATATCTGTGACGGCTAAAATCGGGTTTGAAGGAGTTTCGATATAGATTGCTTTAGTATTCGGTTGAATAGCAGCTTCCACGGCTTCTAAGTTTGAACATTTCACAAATGTATGTTCAATCCCAAAGCGGCTCAAAACATCTTCAAAAACGCGCCATGTTCCGCCATAAACGTGTTGGGTCACAACAATATGATCACCTTGACTAAAGGTCATCAACACCGAACTGATTGCTGCCATCCCCGTACTAAAGAGAAAGCCGTATTTAGCATTTTCCAAGTCAGCAACGGCCTCTTCTGCAAGTTGGCGCGTTGGATTTCCAGAACGTGCGTAATCAAATTCACCAAATTCATCAAAACTTTTTTGATTAAATGTTGACGACAGATGTAACGGTGCATTGATTGCTCCAGAAACCGGATCGTGTTTTGTTGTGGCGGTGATTATCTTTGTCATTTCATTCATGGCTTTAATCCTTAATGGCTACTTTGGCTGCTTTGATCGCTTGTAACAAGTCCTGTTCAATATCATTAACGTCTTCTACTCCTACAGATAAGCGAATTAGTTGGTCTGTAATTTCTAACGCTAACCGTTGCTCTTCTGGCATATCGTGATGCGTCTGAACGCTAGGAACCGTGATTAAGGTTTCGACACCACCTAAGCTTTCTGCAAACGATCCAATTTTTAATGCTTGTAAAAATGTATCGACGTCATAACCGGTGGCTAAATAAAAGCTAATCATGCCACCAACTCCAGCATAAAGAACTTTTTCAATACCACTACAGGCTGTTAATTGATCTGCTAAAGTCTGGGCATTTTTCGTGTGTTCAGCCATTCTAATATGCAAAGTTTTTAATGAGCGCAATAACAACCATGAATCAAATGGAGCTAAGACTTGTCCAGTTGTGATTAACTGTTCTTGAAGCAAACTCGCAACCTCGTCATCATTAACAATGACTGCTCCTGCAAGAATATCATTATGTCCACCTAAATACTTTGTCGCTGAATGAACAACGAGATTCGCACCATCGCTAAGTGGGTTTTGATAAATAGGAGTTAAAAAAGTGTTGTCAACAGCGATTAAGAGGTCAGGATATAAGGAATGAACTCGCTCGCTAACAGCCTTTATATCGATAATCTTCATCGTTGGGTTGGAAGGCGTTTCTAACCAAATTAATTTAGTATTTGGAGTGATTTGAGCTATTAGATCGTCAATATCAGTTCCGTCCCAAGTAGTATAGTCAATTTGATAATTATTTTTGAGGGTATTGAAATATCGAAATGAACCGCCATATAGATCGTCTGAACAAATAAAGTGTTCGCCACTTTTAAGAAGTGCTGAAAAAACCAAACTGATCGCTGCCATGCCTGAACTAACGGCCAAAGCATATTTTCCATCTTCTAACTTGGCTAATTGCTTCTCCAATAATTCACGGGTTGGTTCGATCGCTCGGGAATAATCATAACCGGTACTTTCGCCCATTTTGGGATGTCTAAAAGCCGTCGAAAAATTGAGCGGTGCAACGATTGCCCCTGTCACTTTTTCATCCCTACGATTCGTTCCTTGAACTAATTGCGTTGCTCTTTTAATCATTCCTAATTCCTCATAAATTCTTTTCCAAGCCCAATCATTCAACGCTCTTTTGCATCATTAAGCCACCTCATTTGAACTACTTTATGCAAACTCTCCAGTAAAATTAACTAAATCCGGAATGATTTGTTGAATAACGTCACTTCGATTCATTGCATAAATGTGAACACCATCCACACCTTGCTCTATTAAATCACGTGCTTGTTCTAACGCATACTCGATTCCTGCAGCTTGCAGATCAGAAGGCTTTTCTCCATATTGATGAACCAACTTCACTAATTTAGCTGGCAACGATGAACCACACATAAACGTCATTCGTGCAACCTGTTTTTGACTCAAGATGGGCATGATTCCTGCTGAAATCGGCTTTTCAATGTGATTTGCAAAGGCATCTTCTTGCAAACGATAAAAATGATCGTTATTAAAGAAAAGTTGTGAGATGAAAAAATTTGCTCCGGCATTGGCTTTTTGGCGCAAATGCTTCATGTCTTCACATTCTTTTAGTTGACTCACATGCCCTTCTGGATAACAGGCTGCTCCAGTTGAAAAATTACCATTGGCACTCACAGCTGCAATTAAATCCTTTGCATATTCATAATCAGTCAGTTCCAACTGTTTGGCTGTTACATCCCCACGTAAAGCTAAAATATTTTCAATCCCTGCCTCTTGTAACTGTGCAAAAATATCATCCATCTCAGTGATGCTACGTTCTGCACATGTCAGATGATGGAGCGCCGGAACTTTAAACGTGTCTTGAACATACTTGCTGATTTCCAAAGTCCGATTGAAATTATCCGAACTCCCTGCCCCATATGTCACACTAACAAAATCAGCTTGCACGTCACCTAGCTCATGCAGCGTATCATAAAGAGTCTCGATTCCATCAACTTTTTTAGGTGGAAATATCTCAAATGAAATCACCGGCTTGCGTTGATTAAATAATTCATCTATTCGCATATTAATCACCTACACAGGAGTAGCAAGAGTTGCCAAGACTTCATTTCGTGCAGCGATCATATTCTGTAATGCAGCAATTGTTTCAGATTCTTGCCTGGTCTTTAACCCACAATCTGGATTAATCCAAAATTGCTTTGGATCAATGACACGCAATGCTCGATTGATATTATCAACAATTTCTTCAACTTTTGGCACACGAGGACTATGAATATCATAGACACCCAGTCCAATTTCCTTGTCATACCCATTTTTCTCAAATGCAGTGATGATTTCTCCTCTACTGCGCGATGTTTCAATTGAAATCACATCAGCATCTAGCGCACTGATTGTTCCGATAATGTCCTCAAAATCCGAATAACACATGTGCGTATGAATTTGAGTTGCATCCTTCACACCAGTCGTCGTGATTTTGAACGAATACACAGCATCATCAAGATAAGTCTGCCAATTTCTGCGTTTCAATGGCAATCCTTCCCGCAAAGCTGGTTCATCAACTTGAATAATTTTAATTCCAGCTTCTTCCAAATTTAAGACTTCTTCTCGCAAAGCAAGGGCAATTTGATTTTCGACTTGCACCTTAGGAATGTCATCACGTACAAAACTCCAGTTAATAATCGTTAAGGGAGCAGTTAGCATTCCCTTCACGATTTTATCAGTTTGGCTTTGAGCATAAACCGTTTCTTTCACCGTGATTGGTTCAGTATATTCAACATCCCCAAAGATCACAGGTGGACGAACACCACGAGCTCCATAAGATTGCACCCAGCCATTTTGGCTTGCGTAAAAACCAGTGAGCTTTTCTCCAAAATATTCAACCATGTCAGTTCGCTCAAATTCACCATGGACCAAAACGTCAAGTCCTAATTCTTCTTGAATTTCTAACCAGCGCTTAGTCTCTGACTCAATAAAATGGTCATACTCAGCTTGTGTAATCTTTCCTTTACGCCACGCTAAACGATTAGAACGCACTTCACTACTTTGTGGGAAACTCCCAATTGTCGTAGTTGGCAAGAGCGGCAACTGTAAATTAGCTTGTTGCAGTTTAATGCGTTCAGCAAATTGAGCGTGTCGTTCAACATTTAACTGTGGTAACTCTTGAATCGCTTGCGCAACGTTTTGGTTATTCCGTGCCACTGATGCATTCAAAGCTGTCAAATATTCTTGATTAGCATCTAGCTCTGTTTGAACTGCAGTTTGTCCGTCATTCACAGCTTGTGCTAAAATTACCAATTCATGAATTTTTTCATCAGCAAAGGCCAACCCATTCTTCAAAGTTGAGTCAATTGTTGTTTCGTTCTTGGTTGTAATTGGAACATGGAGTAATGAGTTTGATGGTTGAATCCACAGATTAGGCGTAATATCCTGCAATTTTTCAATCAAATCCAGCTTATCTGCCAAATTACTCGTCCAAATATTATGTCCATCCACAATTCCAGCTGCCAAAATTTTGTCTGCTGGGAAACCGAATCTTTGTAAGTTAACTAAATTCTCGCCATTATCGTTTACAAAATCCAAGCCAATCGCATCAACTGGTAAATTAGTAACCGCTTCAAACGGATCAATACTATCAAAGTATGTTTCTAATTCGAGTTTAATCGACGGTGCGGCATTGCGAATTACTTGCAAGGCATGGTCATAAATTGCCACCTCAGCTTCATCAGTGACCTTAACCAAAGTCGGCTCATCAACTTGAACCCACTGCACTCCTGCAGTAGCTAATTCACTAAAGATTTGTTCGTACAACGGTAATACCTGTTCCAGTAAAATTGGTAATTGCTCATCGTTAACATATTCACCATTGAGCTTACCTAACTTCAGATAGCTAATTGGTCCTAAAATTACGGGCTTACCATCAATTCCAAGTTCAGACTTTGCCTCGTTATAAAAGGTTAACCACCGATTATCCAGCAATTTAAAGTCAACGTTATCAAATTCAGGAACCGTATAGTGATAGTTAATGTTAAACCACTTTGTCATGTCAGACGCCACTGCATCTACAGTTCCGCGTGAAAGTGCAAAATATTCTGTTAAACTAAGCTTTTTAGTGTATGAACCAAACCGAGCTGGAATCACATTGAATGCGACCGAAAGATCTTGAACATGATCATAGTTTGAGTAATCAGCAACTTGGATCAAATCTAATCCCAGCGCTTTTTGTTTTGCCAAATCATTTAGCCGTAATTCTTTTGATGTCACTTCAAACTGACTATCTGTAATCTTACCAGCCCAAAAACTTTCCAGTAACTTCTTCCATTCCCGACGTTCACCTAAACGGGGGTAACCAACACCACTAGTTTTAATTGCCATTTTCATTCACCTTTATCTTCTTTTGATTGCAACGTAGAAATATTAGAAATAGCAGAATCACATGACTGCATCTAATAAACCACTACCTGATAAGAAACATTTTGTTAGCTTTGTATTACCGTGTAAATAATATATAACTTGATGATTAACCATTTCTTGATACCCTTTCTGTTTTTTATTACTGCTCAATTCATTAAAAAATCCCCAGTTTGTTATTAAACAAACTGAGGACGAATGACTCGTGTTACCACCTCGAATTTAATTACTTGTCACCAAATAATTCTCTATGAGTACCGTTGATACTCTGGCGCTGTAATGGGCGCACCCAACATTGTTTCGATTGGTTTCTTGACAACGTTTTACTCAAAGACCATCTTCAATAGTTTACTTGTTCTCTTTGCACCAAATCGAGACTCTCTTAGCAAGTAAAGATATTTACTCATCTTATCAAAGTTTTTAAAATATGATTATAACGTTATTACGATTAATTTACCTTGCATAGAAATACTTTTGAATAACTCATGTATATCTTACAGGAATGGTTAATTTACTTTAAATCCCACGCAGCAATTTCAGCGGTTCCATATAGTTCTTTCATATGCTGCTTAGTCGCCTGTGACTGATATGCTTTAACAACTTGTTGGAAAATTTTTGTTTTATCAGTTTCTTTTCGAGCTACGATTAGATTAATGTATCCTTTAATTTTTTCATCAATTGGCTCAGTAAAGAGAATTGTTTTAGCACCTAACTTGGCATCTAGTGCATAATTTGTCGGAATAATAGCTGCCTCAACACTCTTCAAAGATCCCACTTCTTGATCAGCCTGAACTTCTTTGACAATATAATTATGCGGATTTTGAGTAATGTCTTTAGCAGTTGGCAAATTTTGGTTATGATCATAGTTCAATAAACCAGCTGATTCAATCACGTCAAATGCTCGTGCTTCGTTTGAAGGATCACTTGGCACCACAATTGTAGCTCCATCAGGTAATTGTTTTATCGTTTTATATTTTAACGAATATAAACTAATCGGCGTAACATAAGTTTTCCCGATCGTTTTAAGTTGGTATTTAAATTCTTTATTTTGAATTTTAAAGGAATTAATCGTTTGAAATGAATTAAGATCGATTGATTTATTAGCTAATGCATGATTGGGCTGATTATAATCTGTAAATACTTTTAATTTGATATTTAAGTTATATAATTTTTTGGCATCCTTTTTAACAAATTCCCAAAGTTGCCGATCTGAATCTCCTACAACCCCCACAGTAACAGTTTTTTCTGCCGCTTGTGCAGTTTTTGTCCCGTGCGCAAACCCAATTCCACTTATACATATCGTAATAATTGGCAAAAATAAAATCCATTTACTTTTCATTCTAAAAACCTCCAAACCATCTCAATCATCAGCTGTAACGCACAAAATAAAAACTCGCTCCTATGCAAAAAAATTGCAATAGAAACGAGTTTATCGTGAACCATTCTAAATTCAGGTGCAAATTACTTGAACACCCCTTATCCCGTGCAGCCAGAGAGCGAAATGATGCCATGGCGATACGTGAGTCATGTAACGGTGACTAATCCGTCTATTGCTTACAAACTTGTTGCTCACAAATAGCCAATCACAAGTCATTTTCATCTCACCTTGCTCGTTGTTTCACACCACCCAACAACTCTCTTTGCTTTTGAGTAAAATTACTTTCTTGTTCACTTTGTTTAAAATTTTTATTCCATAAATGAAATGTTAAATGTTTATGAGGATTATGTCAATACTTTTTTGAATTTTTAATTTAAAATGCTTCAGTCAATGGTGGAACGACTTGCTTCTTGCGTGAAACTACGCCTGGCAAATCAATCACATTGTTTTCAAGCTTAGTAGTAAAAGCCTTTTCAACCGCTTGTGCAGCATCACCAAGATAAATTGCCTTTGAGTTTGAGTTCAAAATATCAGTAATCACAAACAAGAAGTCCTCGTAACCCTCTTCTTGCATCGCTGTTTCAATTTCGGCTTGACGAGTCAATGCTTCTGCAATATCAACTGTGTTAACTTGTCCGATTCGGAAATCATGACCACCAAGTTCAAATGACTTGGCATCTCCATCGATTAATTCCTTTGCAGAACGTGATGAAAGATCTGTGCCGGCCTTTAACAAATCCAAACCATAAGCTTCGTAATCTTCCAAACCAGCAATTTCGGCTAATGCTTCTAATGCGGGTTGATCAAATGGTGTCGTCGTTGGACTCTTCAACAAAAGCGTATCAGAAATAATGGCTGATGCGAGCATTCCAGCAATATGAGTTGGAATCTCAATTTCATGCGACTTAAATTCATAATAAAGAATCGTTGCTACTGATCCTAAAGGTTGATTGATGAACCAGATTGGTGAGTTTGAAGTGAAATTAATCTTGTGATGGTCATAAACACCAACAACTTCAACGTCTGCCAAATTTGCAACTGACTGAGCTGATTCATTGTGGTCAACCAAAATAACTTGTTCGGTATCAGCCTTTTCGATGATACGCAAAGGTTCAACTTTAAAGTAATCCAAGGCATACTTGGTTTCAGCATTTGGCTCTCCCACAGCAACTGCCTCAGTCTCCATTCCAAAAGCTTTATGCATTAAATAACCTGCCGCAATAGCTGATGCAATCGTGTCAGTGTCTGGGTTTTGGTGTCCGAAAACTAATTTCTTACTCATTTGAAAATACTCGACTTTCTTTTGCTAAATAATTTTATTAACTGGCTGTTGATTTAAAATATAACCAATTAATCGATACTTCTATTTTACTACAAAACAATCCAACATGTTTAACTTCAACACATTGGATTATTTTTAAATTTAACTTTGGGTTAGAATGGTTCTACCAAGATTATCGTGTGTTACTAATTCTGAAACATTTTAATCATTTTTCAATTGCGTGGTATTTTTTCGATAAAGATAGTAAGTGGCGACACGGTCCCATTCGAATACAAATTTCATTTCATGAAATTTAGTCGAATTGGTGCCGCTACCTCGCTTTGAGGAGTGTGCACAAAGGCGTTCTGAGCTATCGGGATAAGGATTCTTTACGGTTTGCTACCAAAGCGTAGCGACGTAGTGAAACGGAAAGTGTACTTATAACCGAAGCTCAGCCTTTGTAAACACGATGATCACCTACTATCATTATCTCAATCTACCACGCCTTGAATAAAATGACTGAGTGTTACGTATAATATTACGCATGCGTTGATCAGCGGAGCGATTCTGTCGTCGGATGACCGGCCCTTGCCGAATCTAGACGAAATTTTTCACGCGTGCTTTAGCGCCGTGAAATTGGCAAATTATTTTGCCATTCGGCATGAATCGTGCAGGGCAAATCCGAACGTAAAGAATCTTTAGCGAAGCTGATTAAATCAAACACAATAGGCTTAATCTTAGTTATTCAAAACTAACGGCGTCAACAATTCCGTCATTCGAACCGGAATTCCCATTGTATCAACATCCACAACGAAACTACCATTGCTATAACGTTGGCCGAGCGGATGATCCTTTGGAATGAGATCCAAAGTCTTATCGAATTCAGTTACAACATGCAAAACCGGTGGCTCTGCTTGTGAAATCACCAGAGCGACAGTAATCTTGTGCGCATCCTTTTTGAGTTCACGCATAATTGCAACGCCCTTCTTGGCACGGGAAGTTACTGGAACTTCATCCGCCGGCATCCACTTAAAGGCCCCACGATTTGAAACAACCGCAATTGCACTATCATCACCAACGATTCCACCACCAACAATTTCATCTTCAGTTGCCAAATTCATCGCCTTGACCCCAGCAGTCCGACCACCTTGAGTTGGCACTTCATCCAAGCTATAACGTAATCCTTGGGCATTAAACGAAGCCAAAAAGATTTGCTGATCCGTTAATTGTGGTGTATCAACAGCTTTTAAAATTAGAATTTTAGAGTCAGCCGTTTTGAGGTTAATCGAAGGCATGGCCCGTTTCTTGTAATTACTACGAGGCACAAAGTCTGCAAATGAAACGCGCTTGATATAGCCATCGTTGGTTGCAATCAGCCATTCGCCAGCAAGGTTATCAACGTCATCGGTAATCGCAACTTGCAAAACCACCTCATCGTTTCCAATGCCCGTCACTGATTGTGAAAGGTGTTCTCCGGCGTCCTTCCACTTAAACTCTGGAATTTCGTGAATTGGACGATAGATTACGTTACCCATGTTTGTGAAGATAAACGCATGTTGGAGCGTATTGACCTTGTCCAAAAAGACCACTTCATCATCATCACGAAGGCCATTGTCAGCCCCAGATGCAGAAAATGAGCGCAATGAAGCACGCTTGATGTAGCCAGAACGAGATACGAGCATCACGACGTCTTCATCAGCCACCGTCACTGTCTTATCAATCTTGATTTCTTGTACTTCAGCTTGAATTTCAGTCAAACGTGGTGTTGCATATTCCTTCTTAATCGCCAAAAGTTCCTTCTTCAAAACCTTGATTAATTCTTTAGGATCCTTCAAAATCAACTCGAATTCAGTAATCTTGGCTGCCAACTCTTCAAATTCAGCTTGCAACTGAGTAACGTCAGTATTCGTCAAACGGTAAAGTTGCAGGGTCACAATCGCTTCAGCTTGTGGTTCTGTAAAATCAAATTTGTCAATCAAACTCTGCTTAGCACTCTTACGGTCATTTGACGCCCGAATTGCTGTAATCACTTGATCCAAGATTGAAAGAGCCTTGATTAACCCAGTCACAATATGTTGCCGCGCTTGGGCCTTCTTCAAATCAAAGACCGTTCGCTTCGTGATAATTTCCGTTTGGTGGTCAATAAATGCTTGCAAGGCCGTCTGTAGCCCAAATAAGACTGGGCGTTGCTCGTGAATGGCGACCATGTTGAAATTGTAGGAAACCTGCAGTTCAGTTTTCTTGAACAAATACTGCAAAATACCTTCAGCGTTGGCATCCTTAGCAATTTCGATTACAATCGTCAAACCGTCACGATCAGATTCATCCCGGACTTCAGTAATTCCCGCCACATCTTTGTTAGCGCGAATTTCGTCAATCTTATGCACCAAAGCCGCCTTATTGACTTCATACGGAATTTCGGTAATCTCAATGAAACTCTTACCACCCTTTAACGGCTTAATCTCGGTCTTAGAACGAACCATGACCTTACCACGGCCACCTTCATACGCTGACTTAATTCCGTCAACACCTTGAATAATCGCCCCTGTTGGAAAATCAGGGCCCTTCACGAATTCCATCAAATCAGCAAGCTTAACATTTTTGTGCCCCAGCATATAAATCGTAGCATCAATCACTTCGCCTAAATTATGCGGTGGAATATCCGTTGCATAACCGGCTGAAATTCCAGTTGCACCATTCACTAATAAGTTTGGAAAATGTCCAGGCAAGACAGTTGGCTCATACTCTGTGTCATCAAAGTTAAGAACCATTTCAACGGTGTCTTTTTCCAAATCCCGCAGCATTTCACTGGCCAACTTTGACAAACGAGCCTCAGTATAACGCATTGCGGCTGCAGGGTCATTGTCGATAGAACCATTATTTCCGTGCATCTCGATCAAGGGAGCGCGCAATTTCCAGTCTTGCGACATCCGCACCATCGCCTCATAAATTGACGAATCTCCGTGCGGGTGGAAGTTACCCATGACGTTTCCCACAGACTTGGCAGACTTACGGAACTGCTTGTCATAGGTGTTGCCATCCTTGCTCATTGCATACAAAATACGCCGTTGAACCGGCTTTAGGCCATCCCGAATATCAGGCAAGGCGCGTTCTTGAATAATGTATTTAGAATACCGGCCAAACCGGTCGCCCATTACAGATTCAAGCGATAATTCTTGAACATGGTCATTGCCTTTTTGCTCTGCCATTAATGTTCTCCTTCATTTTTAGAATTGTTGCCTTTTAAGCTCTTATTCATCCCAAGTTTCAATCACAGGTGCGACAAAGAAATCATCTAAATCGTCAGGCGCTTCTTCAGCTACATCTGCCTCAACTTCTTCTGGCTCTATACCTAATTCTTGCTTGATTTCTTCAATCGGCTCAACTAGTTGCTCTTCAACTTGTTGCAAGTGGGCTTCTTCGTTTTGCTTATCTAGAATTGATTCTTCATCAGCTAAGGTAAACGCCACGTTGTTTTCAATCCACTTACGGCGCGGTTCAACCTTATCACCCATCAACGTGGTCACGCGCTTTTCAGCGGTCATAGCATCGTCAATCGTAATCCGAATCAATGTTCGCGTACTTGGATCCATGGTTGTATCCCATAGTTGCTCAGCATTCATCTCACCAAGACCCTTAAAGCGTTGGAGCGTATATCCTTTACCAATCTCAGTTTCTTTTTCGGCGAGCTGCTCATTGGTCCAAGCATACGTGATTTCTTGCTTCTTAGTACCTTTCCGCAGCATATAGAGCGGTGGCAAGGCAATATAAACTTTACCAGCTTCAATCAACGGACGCATGTATTTGTAAAAGAACGTCAACAACAGCGTTTGAATGTGCGCTCCATCATCGTCCGCGTCGGTCATAATAATAACTTTGTCGTAATTTGAGTCCTTTACATCAAACTCAGAACCCACGCCAGCCCCGATTGTATAAATCATTGTGGCGATTTCTTCGTTCTTCATGATGTCGGCTAACTTGGCTTTCTCGGTATTCAAAACTTTTCCACGCAATGGCAAAATCGCTTGGAATTTTCGGTCACGCCCTTGTTTAGCAGAACCACCGGCAGAATCACCCTCGACCAAAAAGAGTTCATTTTGCTTGGCATTTTTTGACTGAGCAGGGGTCAATTTTCCAGAAAGAATCCGATCTTTTGGTCCCTTTTTCTTTCCAGTTCGTGCATCTTCTCGCGCTTTTCGAGCTGCTTCACGGGCTTCACGAGCGCGCAACGACTTACGAATCAATTCTTGTGAAAATTCACCATTTTCCATCAAATAGAAGCCAAGTTGCTCTGAAACCACACTATCAACGATCGAACGAGCCTCTGGTGTTCCAAGCTTTTCCTTAGTCTGCCCTTCAAATTGCAACAAATCTTCAGGAACCCGTAGCGAAATTACTGCTGACAATCCTTCACGAACATCAGAACCTTCTAAGTTTTTATCTTTTTCTTTTAACAAACTCACCTTGCGCGCATAATCGTTAAAAGCTTTTGTCCATGCCGAACGAAGCCCAGCCTCATGCGTTCCACCACCTGGAGTTCGAACATTATTGACGAATGACATCATCGTTTCAGAGTAACCGTCATTGTATTGAGCAGCGACTTCAACTTCAATTCCACGTTCGGTCCCGTCAAAATACATCACGTTGCCCATCGTTGTCTTATCTTCATTGAGATATTCCGCGAAAGCACGTAATCCTTCTGAATAATGATATTCTTCACTTTGTTCTTGCCCACTGCGTTCGTCCGTTAAAGTGATCTTGACCCCTTTTAACAAGAAAGCTGATTCGCGCAAACGTTCTGCCAAAATATCAAAATGATAAATCGTCGTTGAAAAGATGGATGGATCCGGCTTAAAAGTTACAGTCGTACCATTCTTTTCCTTGGCCTTTCCCAACATATTCAAAGTTCCATCGGGGTGACCGCCATTAATAAAATGTTCTTGGTATTTAACACCATCACGCACAATCGTAACGGTCAAACTCACAGAAAGCGCATTAACAACTGAAGAACCAACTCCGTGCAGCCCACCAGAAGTCTTGTATCCACCTTGCCCGAATTTTCCACCCGCATGCAAAACAGTCAAAATAACTTCAGGCGTAGGTTTCCCTGAAGCGTGCATTCCAACCGGCATTCCACGGCCATGATCGACAACCGTAATAGAGTTATCTTGATGAATAGTCACGTTAATCTCGTCACCAAAACCAGCCAGAGCTTCATCGACCGCATTGTCAAAAATTTCATAAACCAGATGGTGCAACCCTTTGCCATCAGTTGACCCGATGTACATTCCAGGACGCTTCCGAACCGCTTCAAGTCCCTCCAGTACTGTAATATCACCATCATCGTAGGTATTTGTATTTGCCATTTTCACGCCTACTTTCAATTTTTTTCTATAATTTTTATCTTAGTGCTGTAAAAAGCATTCCTTTAGAAAATACCACTAAAAGGAATGCTAATGCAAGATTTTTATTCAAAACGTTGATTTAACTATTTAAATTCAAGCCACATTTCCAGTTAGTATACTACTTTGAGTTTACCATTAAAATGCAACATTAAAATAACAAAGGTGTTTCACCAACTTGTATGATTGAAATCTTAAACTAGCATCGCGTTTCCGTTCGGGCCGTAATTTCTTTGCTAAAAGGGACCTCAAACAGTTCCGTCCCGTCTTGCTTAATTACAGCTTGCCCCTTCGTTTGATTCAACGTCTGCTGGATAAACCAATCAACCGTGTCTGCAAGGGCAGGAACAGTCACGCTCAGCTTTTCTGCATATTGAACATCTTGGGGCGCCAAATCATTTTGGGCCAGCCAGTATTTGAAAGCATCAAACTGATGATACTCGAGTTCCACAATTAGCTTCGTTCGTTCAACTTGTTCTACAAGACCTACTTCAGCGATTGCCTCTGCCACCGTGCCTGCATAAGCGCGAATCAATCCGCCGGCGCCTAATTTAATTCCGCCAAAATAGCGCGTTTGAACAGCAACAACATCGTGCAATTGATTATTTTTTAACACTTCTAACATGGGCACCCCTGCTGTTCCACTTGGCTCGCCATCATCTGAGTAACGTTGAACTTCATTGTTGCGTCCTAGTACATACGTCCAAACATTGTGATTAGCCCGTTGATTTTCTTTGGTGACTTGCGCAATAAAAGCCCGGGCCTCGTCTTCGGTCTTAACCCGTTTCAGCGCAACAATAAATCGTGATTTTTTTAAAACTTGCTCATAAGAAAAAGCAGGTTGCGCAATGGTAATGTATCGTTCTCCCATTTTGTAGCCTCCTTTTTTCTCGTTTTAATATTTTTAATCCTCAAATTCAAATTGGAAATCCAAAATTTGAACAGTATCGCCGTTAACCGCCCCAGCATCGCGAAGAGCCTCATCAACACCCATTGTACGCAATTGACGTGCAAAACGCATCAAAGACTCAGTAAAGTTCGTATTTGTCCGCTTAAAGAGTGTCTCAAGCTTATCCCCAGTCAAAATCCAGAAGTTATCGTCTTCGTGAATAATCTCAAATGGATGATCATCTTGCTTGAATTCGTACATTGCGGCTTCTTCTGGCGCGGCTTCCATCTCACGAGCAATGAAGGCGTCCGTTTCTGCCAACACATCAGCAGTCTTTTGCAGCAATGGCTCTAACCCAGTTCGCGTCAACGAAGAAATTGGCATAATCACGGTTTCATCATCAAACTCAGGATCTTCAAATAACTTAGCCTTAAAGGTTTCCAATGTCTCTTGCGCATCTGGCATATCCATCTTGGTTGGCACAATAATCTGTGGCCGATCAAGTAAAGCCGGATCATATTCTGCTAGTTCATCATTAATCTTGACATAGTTATCATATGGATCACTCTCAGGATCAACACCACTCATGTCAATCAGGTGCAAAATGACCCGGGTTCGTTCAACGTGTCGCAAGAACTGAATTCCTAGCCCAATTCCTTGTGAAGCTCCTTCAATAAGCCCAGGTAAATCAGCCATGACAAAATCACGTCCATCTTCCAAACGTACCATTCCCAAATTAGGAACCAACGTCGTGAAGTGGTACTCAGCAATTTTAGGCTTGGCTGCCGTAACAACTGAAAGCAATGTTGACTTACCAACTGATGGAAAACCAACTAGCCCAACGTCCGCCAGAACCTTTAGCTCCATGCGAATATCAAGCTCTTCACCCGGTTCACCGTTTTCAGCAATTTCTGGCGCCGGATTTTTTGACGAAGCAAAGCGAATATTTCCACGTCCGCCACGACCACCAGCTGCAACAACTAACCGATCATCTTTGTCGACCAAATCACCAATCAGTTCGCCAGTTTCTGCGTTCGTCACTGTTGTTCCTTGGGGGACGCGAATAATAGTGTCTTCAGCTGAAGCACCGGTCATCCCCTTCGTAGCACCATTCCCACCAGGAGTTGCCTTGAAATGGCGCTTATAGCGGAAATCCATCAAAGTCCGGAGCCCCTCATCAACGACCATGATTACAGAACCACCATGGCCACCATCGCCACCAAATGGTCCACCCATATTGATATATTTTTCATGTCGGAAAGAGACAGCTCCATCGCCACCTTTTCCACCTTGTACAAAAATTTTAACTTGGTCAACGAATGCCATCGTCGTACCGCCTTTCTCAATCTATTATTATCCTTTTAAAGTCACTCTTTGATAATCTTAAAAGGCGCCTCAAAGCGCCATTAACTTCCTAATTGTAACTTATTTAACCGTATAAAGCTAATTGTTCGAATCATCAATTGCATTTAAAGAGATTTTTATTGCATTCACAACTTTTGGCGGAATCCCTAAAGCATGCAATTCTTCATCAGATGCCTTCGCAATTTTTGGCAATGAGCCGTATTTCGTCAATAATTTTTGGCGAATCTTTGGGCCGACTCCCGCAATTTCATCGAGCTTTGAACCCAGAGAAGACTTTGAACGCAAGCTACGATGGAATGTAATTGCAAAGCGATGCACTTCATCTTGAATCCTTTGCAATAAGAAAAATCCTTGTGACTTTGGATCCAAACTCGTATGCGATTCTCCCTCTTCTTTCAGTAAATCAGCCGTTCGATGGTGATTATTTTTAACCATCGCCGCAACTGGCAAATTTTCCAACCCTAACTCATCTTCTAACACTTCACGAGCCGCATTTAGTTGGATTACACCGCCATCCATCAATACTAAATCAGGTAGTTCTGCATGTTCTTTTAAAAGACGTGTATATCGACGACGAATCACTTCCATCGTTTCAGCCCGTTCGTCCGCATGCTGAACCGTTTTTAACTTATACTTCCGATACTTTTGCTTATTTGGCACGCCATCTTCAAATACCACCATCGCAGAGACAATTTCTTGGCCCTGGGTATGCGAATGATCAAACGCTTCAATCCGATGAATTTTTTCAAGTCCCAGAGCATCAGCAATCTCTTGCATCGCACCATTTGTTTTTTGCTCATTCATTTCCATCAAACGGAATTTTTCTTCAAGGACTATCTCCGCATTTTTAGCAGCTAAATCCATCAAATTGCGCTTCTCACCTCGTTGTGGAACCCGTACTGGAAGATTTAAAACATCACTAATAAGCTTGGAATTAACTCCTTTTGGCACCAGAATTTCCTTTGGCAAAACCGCATTCCGCCGATTATAAAATTGCAAAATAAAGCTCGTCAGTTCTTCTCCTGCATCATCGACAATTGCAAAGACCCGTTTCTCGCGCTTCAACAACCGTGCCTGGCGAATAAAGAACACCTGGACAGAAAGCCAGCCCTTATCGAGATAAAAATTAAATAAATCGCGAGGTGTGCCATCTTTAGAAATGATCTTTTGCTTCTCAACCGTTTCTGAAATGAAATTTAACTGATCACGAATATCAGCAGCCCGCTCAAACTCCAAACGTTCAGCCGCATTCGTCATTTTTTGCTTCAAATTTTTCGTCACCGTTTTAGTATTACCATCTAAGAAGCTTTGGATCCGCTTGATTTGCGCATCATATTCTTCCACGGGAACTTCATGCCAACAAGGTCCCAAACACTGTCCCATGTTCGCGTATAAACATGGCCGACCTTGCCACCCATTACAACGGCGTAAAGGATAATTTTTTTGCAGAAAATGGAGCGTTTCTTGCGCCGCATAGACGTTTGGATAGGGCCCAAAATATTGTGCGCCATCCTGTTTAACATCACTCACTAATTCAAGTTTTGGATCCCGTTCATTTGTAATCTTAATATATGGATAGCCGGTTCCACGCTTCAGACGAATGTTAAAATACGGCTGATACTTTTGAATTAAAGTAATTTCAAGGAGCAACGACTCTTTTTCTGAACTGGTGACAATGAAATCAAAATCAGCAATATTCCGCACTAACTCCGCCGTTTTACCGCTATGCTCGCCTTTAAAATACGAACGAACTCGATTCTTTAAATTTTTGGCCTTCCCAACATAGATAATTTTCCCGTTCAAATCCTTCATCTGATATGAACCGGGTAAATCTGGTAGCAAAGCCAATTTCTGTTCAATATGTTCTGATGCCATCGTTGCTCCTTTCTGCCGAATATGTCGTGCTATTTATCAGTGTTCAATTAGCTCTAAACGTTTTACACCACTTGAATGCATATCTGTAAACTCGCTTAGCTTACGCACCCAAACTCTGGCATCTTCTTGCTGATTCAGATTGCGATAAACCACCATTGGCTCTAAATCATTTACATCAACGGCAAGATGCAAAATTTCATATTCATGTCCTTTAAAATGACGATAATGTTGCCCAACTTTAACTTCACTCATAATTTCTTGCGCCCCTTTTGAATTAACATCACCAAACTAGCAAGTAAAATCGCGGTTAACGCACCCATGCTATCCAAAATTACATCTTGAAACAAAGGAGTTCGCCCACCAGTCAGCATCTGATGGAATTCATCTAAACCTGCATAACCAGTTGCAGCTAAGTACGCAATAATAATTGAAAGCCCCCATTGCTGGATCCGGTTCTTGAGACCGTTAAATAAACCTAGCCCCATTAAGAAATAAATACTAAAATGAGCAGCCTTACGAATTAAAAATTCAACATAGCCAAAATAATCTTTGCTCGCATCATGCATTTCGCCTGCATACATAACTTTAAATTGAGCAAAAAAGCTTTCACCTGGCTCCTGCTTCAAAAAATGATGCAGGTTGGACTGTTGGCTTTGCTCAGCATACGTTTGGCTACTTGAATAAAAAAGGATTGCCATCATTAAAAAGGCTAGTCCCAGCCACGCGTTTTGGTTGTGTATGATTTTTTTCATCATTATTTAAAATCCTGCTTATCTTAAAACGTATAATCCTTATTATAACAAATCGGTCCAACCATCGCTGTGATAGTTAGACCGATTAATTAGATATGCGTTGTTTTAGTTCTGTATATTGAGCTTTGTTTGATCACCTTCGCTAAAGATTCTTTACGTTCGGATGGTCCTGCACGAGTCACGTCGAATTACAAAATAATTTGCCAATTTCACGGCGCTAAAGCACGCGTGAAAAGTTTCGCCTAGATTCGGCAAGGGCTGGTCATCCGACGACAGAATCGCTTCGCTGAACAGCAAACTTGGTCATTTTATTTTAAGCGT
>JAITPD010000032.1 GCA_031289615.1 Lactobacillaceae bacterium
GAATGAAAGGCGAAATAATTCGCCAATTCCACTAACTGTTGGATCCTGGTGTTAGTGTTATGGTTCATCCAGATTCGGCAGGCACTATCATCCGACGACAGAATCGCTTCGCTGCTCAACCAAAGAGCAATATTTTAATTCAACATCTTCGTCATTTTATTTAAGGCGTGGTGGGTTGAGATGATGATAGTAGGTGGAAACGCGAGGTAGCGGCACCAATTCGACTAAATTTCGGCTTGCCGAAATTAAAAGCCGAATGGGACCGTGTCGCCACTTACTATTATTATCGAAAAACCACCACGCAAGTGAAAAATGACGAAGATGTTGAATTAACTATCACTACGCTCTACATATTATAGTGTAATCTAATTTTGACTGGAAGTGTTTTGTTAGTCATTTAAAAAGTTTGGTGATTTTTACAAACTTTCGCTTTTAAATTAAATTGTTTGGTGATTTTTACAAACTTTTTGTTTTTAACCAGACAAGTTTGGAGATTTTTACAAACTTGGTGTTATAATTAAGTAAAGTTTGGTGATTTTTACAAAGAAGGAGGAGGAATATGACATTCATTAATCGTCCACGCTACATGAATAAGTTAAGACCATTTGTTAATAAAAAAATCATCAAGGTTCTTTCTGGTGTCCGTCGTTCAGGCAAGTCAACATTGTTATTAATGTTGCAAGAAGACTTACTCAAAGAAGATGTCAATGTAATTGCTTATAATTTTGACGTTTTTGACCATCGAGATTTACGCGAGACAGAGCAGCTATACAATGACATTCAATCAAAAATTATTCCCGAAAAGATGAACTATATCTTTCTAGATGAAATCCAATGGGTGGATCATTTTGAAGAGATCATTAATTCACTGTATTTAATGGATAATGTTGATTTATACGTGACTGGCTCAAATGCGTATTTTCTATCTGGCGAATTCGCAACGATCTTGTCTGGCCGTTATGTCGAAATCAAGGTACAACCGCTGAGTTTTAAAGAATTCTATGATGGCCGGCAAGCACTTGGCACCAGTCTAAATGATGACGAGCTTTTCAATCGTTATCTTCAGACTAGTTTCCCATTTGTCTATGCAGACGATGACCCTGAAGTTCTCTTGACGTTTCTAGATGGCATCTACAATACGATTGTTGTTAAGGATATTGGGACTCGCTTGAATTCAACTGATATTGTCCTAACCGAACGCATCATCAAAGCAATCGTGGCCTCGGTTGGTAGTCCTGTGTCTATTAACAGTTTGAGTAAGGTTGTCAAAAATGACTGGAAATATGTTGATAATAAAAAAGTCGGCCAATATCTAGAAGCAATTAGCGAGGCTCTCCTCCTCTACCGTGTTGAGCGCTATGATTTGGATGGGAAACGCTACATTAATTCCCGCGACAAATATTACCTTGTTGACACTGGGTTAAATTCTCTCATCACAGGAGATAAAAAGCCGAATCTGGGCCATATGATTGAAAATATCGTGTTCCTAGAATTACAATCGCGCGGATATAAGGTGTATGTCGGTCAAACTAAGCAATATGAAATCGACTTTGTGGCACAAAAATCTTCTGGTGAAAAAATGTATATCCAAGTATCTCTGGACACATTGGCTCCAGAAACGCACGAGCGAGAATTCAGACCCTTGTTGATGATTGATGATAATTATCCGAAATTGGTGCTAACATTGGACACGATTCAAGGCGAAGAAAATATTGATGGTGTCGTAAAAACTAACTTGATTAAGTGGCTCCTTGATATTTAACCGTGTTGGGTTAGTTTTGCGCTGTTATCCGTTGCTTGCTCAGCTTCGCTAAAGATTCTTTACGTTCGGAGGGCCCTGCTCGAGTCGCGGCGAATGGCAAAATAATTTGCCAATTTCACGGCGCTAAAGCACGCGTGAAAAAACGTTCGCCTAGATTCGGAAAGTGCCGGTCATCCGACGACAGAATCGCTTCGCTGCTCAATCAAAGTGCAATATTTTAACGAACACTACTCGCTATGTAAAATTATTATTTCACAAATTTTTAAAAAACATACATCAACAAACATGAATATCTGCGTTAAAGGTATAATAAGAAGTAATCAACAATAATCAAACGCATTGTTCTAGTTATGAACCACCATGGTCATAAAAAATATTGTACACGGGTTCGATAAGCGTAGCGATTCTGTCGTCGGATGATAAGCCCTGCCGAATCTGAATGAACCATTCCACTAACACCAGGACCCAACAGTTAGTGGAATTGGCGAATTATTTCGCCTTTCATCCAGATTCGTGTAGGGCCATCCGAACGTAAAGAATCTTTAGCGGAGCTGATTGACCTGAACAATATTTCATAACTAACACTACTCGTTAACCTATTAAATAAAGGAGGTTGCACATGACAGATGCTGTAACCGCACAAGAAATGCAACAATATGATCAATATACAATCGAACAAATCGGTGTTCCATCACTTCTCTTAATGGAACGGGCCGCCCTTTCAACAATCGAAGTACTTGGTGCTGGCCAGTTCGACTTGTCAGAAGTCCTCGTCATCGCTGGTCTCGGCAACAACGGTGGAGATGGGGTCGCAATTGCTCGCCTCCTCATGCAAAAAGGGGTTAAAGTTTCGTTGCTCCTACTTGGTGATGAAACCCGTGCTTCTCATAGCACCGCCACTCAATTAAAAATTGCCCGCAACTATGGCTTGCAAACAATTCATCGGATCAAAGAATTCCGCCAATACACAGTTATCATTGATGCTCTCTTTGGAATTGGCCTTTCTAAGCCCGTTCCCGTCAAACTTGGTGATATGATTAAGCGGGTTAATGCTGCCAATATTCCCGTTGTCTCTGTTGACGTTCCATCTGGTTTAAACGCCACAACTGGCGAAATCATGGGCTCAGCAATCCGTGCCACTGCAACCGTTACTTTTGCATATCCTAAAACTGGACTTTTGCAAAATGAGGGAACCAAGCGCGCCGGATCAATCTTCGTTAAAGACATTGGGATTTATTCACCAGAAGAATTAGCCGAATTTAAAGCAGGAACCGAGGAAGCTTAAAATGAAAATCGTTTTAGTTGGTGCAGGTCCACGTAATTTAGCTTTATTGCCACGGATTATTTCACACGCTAAGAAAAATAACGAACAAGTCAGCCTTAATATTTTTGATTCGCAACCAATCGGCGGACGAGTATGGCGACCTAACCAAGATCCACTTTTCTTAATGAACACCGTTACCTCGCAACTAACGCTTTTTTCTGATGCATCAATTGAAACAACCGCGCCGCTCACAACTGGTCCTTCTTTTTTCGAATGGACGCAAGGACCCAGTATTGAGTATATTAAGGCGCACGATTATTCAAACCAAGCTGCATTTTTAGATGAAATCGCTCGGATCAATCCAGATCGCTTTGCATCGCGGGCGCTTTTTGGTGTGTATGCGCAATGGTTCTATGACCAAGTTGTTGCGACGTTGCCTGATAATGTTGAGTTGACTTTCCAGCAAACTGCTGTCGTCGATGTTCTGCAACAAGAAAACGGCACGCAATTAGTTAAGCTAGCTGACGGAACTGACATGCCCGCTGATCACGTCGTTTTGGCTCTAGGTCACGCCGACCAAGTTGAAACAGGTGAAGCATCAACACTACGGACATTTGCTACCCAAAATGAGTTAACCTATCTACCAGTTAGTCATCCCGCCGAAGCTGTTTTAGATTCACTTGTGGCCAAGGAACCTGTCATCATGCGCGGGCTCGGGCTCAGCTTCTTTGACTACATTGCCAAACTCAGTCTCGGTCGTGGCGGTAAATTCGAACGGGCCGAAGATACTGGATTAATCTATATTCCATCTGGTCAGGAACCCAAAATAATTGCCGGGTCGCGCAGTGGAATTCCAATGCATGCGCGCGGTGTGAATCAAAAAGATGGCGGACAAAGCTATCAGCCTAAATTTTTTACCAATGAAAATTTGGACAAAGCTGCAATCGAGCAAAATGGACAAGTAACGTTTGACTTTTTCTTTGGTTTGCTTAAAAAGGAAATGGCTTATAAACATTACCTCAACACTATTAGTGATCTAGCTGTTTCGTGGCCGTTTAACGCAGATGAATTTTTGCATGCCCTTGAACAAGCTGACGATTTAAATGTGACAGCGCGCAATTGGGGAATTCCTGAACAATATATTATGGACTGGGACCGCATTTTCAAGCCAATCCCAGTTGTGTCAGATATTGCAGCCTACAATCAAGAAATGGTGGATTATCTCAATTGGGACATTCATGACGCCCGCCAAGGAAATGACGATGCACCATATGCTGGAGCCTTTGATTTACTCCGAGATGTGCGTGGCGTGATTCGACATTATCTCCAAGCAGGTTATCTCAATGCCGATGAATACGAAAAGTTTCTCAAGACATTTAATCCGTTCAACAGCATCATCTCAGTTGGCCCCCCAGCTCTACGAATCGAACAAATGCGTGCACTGATTAAAGCTGGCATCTTGACAGTGCTAGGGCCTGGATTAAAAGTCACTATGGAAGATCAGCACTTCATTGTTACTGATAATTTAAATACGCGAATGAAAGCTGACCAGCTAGTTGAAGCCCGTTTGTATGGTACAAATGTCGCGACGAGTGCTAATCCGTTGATTGCCAATTTGTTTACCCGTGGTGTGTTGAGTGATGCAACTTATACCAAGAGTGACGGATCTACCTACACGATTGGTGGCGCTCGCATGAACCAAACCAATCTCACAGTGATTGATGCACAAGGAAATGAAGTCCCTGGGCTTCACATCTGGGGCGTGCCCACTGAAGGTTGGTCATGGTTTACAACTTCTGCTCCTCGACCTAATAATCGCGATAAGGCTTTACGTGATGCCGAGCATATTGCAGAAAATATTTTCAACTAAATCTTTTTGTTTTCGAGCAAAATTAGAGTATAATTAAAAACAAATTAGCGGGTGCTGAGCCCGTTTTATTATATGGAGGATTTTTCTATGACACTTGCTAACTTTGATACTTTACTCGCTAAGTACGCTGACATCATCACTTCGATCGGGGTCAACGTTCAACCTGGTCAAGATATTTTGCTTTATGCTGATGTTGAGCAACAACAATTGGCCCATTTGATTATTGATTCTGCCTACAAGCGTGGCGCAAATCATGTCATTGTGGACTGGAGTGATTCGTACATCACAAAGGAATTCTTGAAGCATGGTTCAGAAGAGTCAATCGTCAACGTGCCAACTTCAACGACGGTTCGCGCAAAGGAATTGGTTGCTCGTTCAACTTCACGAATTAGCTTAATTTCAGCTGATCCTGACGCTTTGGGCGATGTTGATCCAGATACTGTTGCTAAGTATTCAAAGGCACAGGCCCATGCTAAGAAGCCAATTATGGAAGCAACGATGAACAATGATGTTTCTTGGTTGGTCGTGGCTGGTGCTGGACAAAAGTGGGCTGAAAAAGTATTCCCTGATTTGAAGGGTGAAGCTGCCAAGGATCGTTTGTGGGAAGAAATTTTCAAGATTACCCGCGTTTCAATTGACAATGACCCCGTTGAAGATTGGAAGAAGCACATTGCGCTCTTGACTGAAAAAGCTGCTTGGATGAATGAGAACAATTTCAAGGAGCTCAAGTATTCATCACCACGGACTGAGCTGACTGTTGGACTTGCTGAAGATCACATCTGGGAAGGTGCTGATTCAAAGGACAAGGCTGGGAATTATTTCACAGCTAACATGCCAACTGAAGAAGTCTTTACTGCACCAGATTACCGTAACATTCACGGAACGGTGACTGCTACGAAGCCTTTGTCGCACGGTGGCGTATTGATCAACGACATCAAGTTGACGTTCAAGGATGGATATGTGGTCGACGCCTCTGCTTCAACTGGTGAAGATGTGCTCAAGCATTTGTTGGACTCTGACGAAGGAGCTCGTTCACTGGGCGAAGTTTCATTGGTTCCAGATCCATCACCAATTTCACAGTCAGGGATCATCTTCTACAACACTCTGATTGATGAAAATGCTTCTGATCATTTGGCGCTTGGGGCTGCGTATCCTTTCAATTTGAAAAATGGTACACAAATGGATGACAAGGCGCGTAAGTCGAAGGGGCAAAACCTTTCAATCATTCACGTGGACTTCATGATGGGTTCAGCTGACATGGATGTTGACGGAATTCGCTATGATGGCACGGTTGTCCCTGTTTTCCGTAATGGAGACTGGGCATAAGAGAGCATGGAGGAATGTTTTTCCTTCTGATTTCCTACAAAAAATAAGAACTATGAATAAAAGTGTTGCATTCATTTCGGATATTTGGTAAGATATTATCTGTTGTTGAGTTACAACACATGGACAGCTAGCTCAGTTGGTAGAGCAACGGACTCTTAATCCGTGGGTCCAGGGTTCGAGCCCCTGGCTGTCCATCAAACGCTTAAAAATAACGTTCCCTCATAAAAGGAAACGTTATTTTTTTACTTAAATTTTATTTCTGCTGAATCAATCCCTCAGTCAACGCCTCATCAAGCTGCCCGCGATTAATGGCTGACAACAAAACTTCGACATCTCCATTCGAGTGCACGTATTCCAGTGGTGCAACCTTCAAATCATCCGCCGTCGCCAGCCTCGTCTGCCCACCAATTTCCAACGTCACACTACTCTGATCCAAACTAAACAAAGTCACCTCTTGATCCCGATAAACAATTTTAGCATTATGATTGCTTTTTACATATTTAGTCATAATTAAACTTCCCCCTTCTTATACCTTCATTATAGTTCTAAGTTCAGACCCCGGCGAAAAAATGTTCAAAATAAAAAAGCCAGACACCCATCTGAAGGGCTCCAAAAAAGTTAGACAAGTTAATTAATTATACCGCAAGGGCTTGATTTCGGATTTCAACCGGAGTTAAGCCTTTGCTTTTGCGTGAAATACGGACATTGTTGAATCGTGA
>JAITPD010000033.1 GCA_031289615.1 Lactobacillaceae bacterium
TCACGATTCAACAATGTCCGTATTTCACGCAAAAGCAAAGGCTTAACTCCGGTTGAAATCCGAAATCAAGCCCTTGCGGTATAATTAATTAACTTGTCTAACTTTTTTGGAGCCCTTCACTTTCGGGTGGGGCTTTTTGATTTAACTAATCCAGTCATACCATGGGTGGGTAGGGTGGGTACCCTACCCAAAAAAATCATATATATAAATAAGTTGGCGTCAGTAGAGGTACAAAGTGGGTAAAAATAGTATCGTTGAGAAATATTTAAAGAATACCAAGGGCGAGCTAGTTTTTGGTATTTTTGTTAGGAGGAAGCCATGAGTTTTCTAAACGACGTGATGATGAAATTACGTCAACCAAAAGCTACACAATCTTTTTACACGCCATGGCTGAATTCAATGGGAGGATTAAGCCTTGGTGACCAGCCAATGCAAGATAATGCACCTATTTTTGGTGTTATATCAAGGCTAGCTAATACTTTGTCCACGCTCCCAGTGAATTTATACGATGACAAACAAGATACGCAGAATAAAGATTACCTTAATAACCTTGTTAGTAAGGAACCTAATCCTTATATTACTGCGTATGACTTGTGGAACAAAGCTGAGACTGATCGAAACGAACACGGTAATTCATATATCTTAATTGAACGTGATGAGTACTTGCAAACTAAGTATCTTTGGAACATTGATCCAGAGAAGATTACTTTGATGCAAGAAGCAGACACACACGAGTTGTATTACAGAGTTCAAGGTGTTGACGGATTTATTATGGTAGCTTCTGATTCTATGTTGCACTTTAAGCATATTACTGGAGCTAGTCGATTAAGGGGTATTTCTCCGCTGGACGTATTGAAAGGTGCTATCAATTATGACCAAGCTTTCCAACAATTCAGTCTGAATGAAATGTCTAAGCGTGATAGTTTTATTATCACCTATGAAAAGAACGTTGATCCAGAACGTAAGCGAGCAATCGCACAAAGCATTCAATCATTTATTAAGGCTAACTCAGGGGTGTTATTTAATGAACCTGGTTCAACCGTTGAGATGATTGACCGTAAAATTGCGACTGCTGATATTGCTGAAAACGATGCAACGTTCTATCGTCGTATTGCTAACGTATTTAACGTTCCGCTTGTATTTTTAAATACTAACGATACTAATACTGGTAAAACAAACGAAGAAGTCATGACGCAATTTGTCCAGATGACTTTGATGCCAATTTTAAAACAGTATGAATCAGAAATGAATAAGAAGTTGTTGAGCCCTATGCAAAAGAAGCGGGGCTTTTACTTTAGGTTCGATGAGAAGGAACTATTGCGTGGTAATACACAAGCACGTACTGCCATGGTTCAACAATATGTTCGTAATGGTGTTGCGACACCTAATGAATTGCGTATCAATGAAGGTTTCAAGCCTATTGATAAGCCAGAAATGAATACACCTTGGGTATCAGGGGACTTGTACCCAGTAGATTGGTCACCCGCTGACCGTAAAGGTGGGACGGATAGTCCTGGTAGACCGTCTACGGATTCTAACGAAGGGAGGCTAAATGAATGAGTTATTACAAGATGTCAGTGATTGACAATAAGACAGCGAATGTTGCTTTTGATGGAACGATTGGTGATGACTGGTGGGATACTTCTGCTAAGTCAGCTGCTATGTTTCGTGATGAGCTGAAAGAACTTGGCGATGTTGAAACTATCAACGTTTCAATTAATTCACCAGGGGGATCAGTTTTTGATGGAATTTCAATTTATAACATGTTGAAAAACCACAAGGCAACAATCAATGTCAGTGTTGAAGGATTAGCTGCAAGCATTGCTTCTGTTATCGCTATGGCTGGTGATACGTTAACTATGAACACTGGTTCAATGTTGATGATTCATAATCCATGGACGTTTACACAAGGTAACGCTAATGAACTACGTGATACTGCTGACTTACTAGATAAGTTGGGCGGTAATGCGATTGATATTTACAGTAAGCGGACTGGTATTGATGATGCAACGATTCAATCAATAATGGACGCAGAAACATGGTTGACTGCTGATGAAGCAGTAGATCAAGGCTGGGCAGATTCAATTAATGAACAGCCAGCGGTTGCTGCAAGTATTGATAAGTCGATTGTAAAGACTTGGCAGAACATGCCAGATAAATTCACGGCTGAGGTAGAAGCCGAGGAAATCGTTCCTGAAGAAACTCCAATTAATAAGTACGATGAAGCATTCCGTAAGGGGCTTCAAGACCGAATCGCAGATATTGAGTTTAATCAAAAGGAGATTAAGAAATATGGAAACACTATTTGAGTTACGTCATAACGCAGATATGCTTGGTGAAAACGCTAAAGCAGAGAACGAGAAGTTGGTAGCAATGTCAGCAGATAGCAAGGTATCAATGGAAGACTTGAGCAATCAAGAATCATTGGTAGCGACTGCTAATAAGCGTTACGATATTGCTTTGTCAGCCTTTAAGAATGCTGATGAAAAGTCACGTGCTTCATTGGAAGGCGTTACACCTAAGACTTCTGATCCAAAGGCAAAGGCAGTTAATGCCTACGCTGACCAACTACGTGATATTGCTAAGAATTCAAAGTCAGTTACGATTGAAGAATTTAAGCAAGCTACATCAGTTACTACTGGTCCTGAAAACACTGGTAAGAATGGTGGAGACAACTTCTTGCCTATCACGTTAGGTAATGAGATTATTTCTGAACCAGAACAACCAAACCCATTGCGTACAGCCGCTGCATATTCAACAGCAGTTAACTTGCGTTTGCCAGTAGCTGACGTTGACTTTGGTGAAGCTTGGGACGTTATTGCTGACGGTGATGAAGCTAAAGAAGCTGTCCTTAAGGGTAGCCAAATTACTTTCGGTCGCTTTGAATCAAAGGTTCGTATTGGACTGACTGATACATTGATGGCTGGTACTAACTTGGCTTTGGTTCAATATGCTGAATCTAAGTTGACTAACGCTGCATCTTCATTGGAAGTAGCCCGCGCATTTACTACCACACCAATGACTGGTGAAGCTCACATGTCATTCTATGACTCTTCAAACGCTATTAAGGCTGTGAATGATGGAGCAACGATGTATGAGAAGATTATGGGTGCCTTGGCAGATTTGTCAGACGCTGACATGGACTTGGCATCAATCTTTATGACACGTAAGGACTTCTACGAAATTGTTAAGGAGTTGTCAAACAACTCTGCAACTTTGTTTGGTGCAGCTCCTGAAACAATCTTTGGAGTACCTGTACACTTTACTTCACGAGCAGTTAACCCAGTCGTTGGTAACTTCACTCAATACCAAGTAAATTATGATCCAATGGGTTCAATGATTGAAAACTACCGTAAGCCAGAAAATGGAACAACTTACGTACAATACACTTTGTGGTATGACGCACGTATCAAGCGTACTTCTGCCTTCCGTATTGTAGGCGAAGCAGTTACTGCTGATTCAGCACCAAAGGCATAATCGGAGGCCTCATAATGAAATATCAAGTTATCCAGCGTTTTGAAGACGCTATTACTGGTGAGACGTTAGAAATTGGTGATTCTTACACGGGAGACCGTGCAGAACACCTTTTGACTGACTTGCCAGCACCATTTAATGGCCCAGCAATTAAAGCTATTGAAGATGAAGAAGAAGCAGAGGACGTAAAGCCTGATGTTCCTACTGATAAGTCTACTAAAGCTGAAATTGAAGAATATTTAACGGGACAAGGAATTGATTATGACAAAGCAAGCAAGAAAGCTGATTTACTCGCTTTAATCTAATCAACCTGCCAGTATGCAATATAACTACCGAACGGGTGGAACGCCCATTTATGGAAAGGACGTTATCTGATGGAAGATTTAGAAGACACATTACTTTCATTAGTTAAAGATTCTCTGCGAAAATCTACTAATGATGAAGATGACTTCATTCGCCTAATGATTAGTTCAGCCAAAACAGCAGTGATTCACGCAGTCGGAAATGATGAAGACTTTTATAATCGTACAGACGTTGTAGATGTATTCAAGATTGCGGTCTTAGAATTAGCAGTTAATAATTACATGCAACGCGCTTCGAGTTCAGACGTTAATTTGTTTGATAATCGGTATGGGTATGACCAGATGTTATTGGACTTAAAAGCTACTTGGGCTTGGGTTCATGCGGAGGGATAACTATGGCACGATTACAGAAATTTATTGAGCTATATCGTTATGATACTAAGATTCAGGTTGGGGAGTTTGCTTCATTTAAAGATGAAGACGGCGTGTATCGTGATCGGTTTAAACCTAATTTTGAGATTTGGGCAGCACCATACAGTGTGCTTTATCATGAAATGGTTAATAATTCAGGGCCTAACCAACAAGAAGACCAAGTTTATGCGGTTAGTGAATTGGGCATGGTTAAGCTGAATATGTTAGTGCTGATTGATGAGGTTCAGTATGATGTTGTCCGTGTATCACCATGGGCGGATAAACGTGATCCACGTGGATACGATTTAATTACGTTGTCACGGGGTAATGGTATTAATCGTTCTTATCGTAACGCTGGTGGCACATAATGAACTTTGATTTAGAAGTTGATATGCCTTCGTTGACTGAGTTAGCTAATAAGTATACTTTGAACAACGAGCAACACCAGAAAGTTTCAGAAGCCGGAGCTAGATACTTGAAAGTTGGCATCACTGATGCTCTTAAGTATATGGCTAAAGAAACTGGTGGATCAAAGAGCCGAACGGTAAACGGCATTACCTACAATGAGTATGCACAACATTTTCCTGGTATAGAAAACTCCATGTATCTTGAGCCGGTTGGCAGAGATATGGGTGTTTCCATAGATAAAAATATGGGCCACTATTGGCACTGGCTAGAAGAGGGGCATTACGTTGTGGATAACCGTGGTGGCCGACAAGTAATTAATGGGCGAACAGTTCGTAATTACAAGTATCGTCTCAGCACACTCAACGACGGTAATAGGCGTTTCCAAGGCTTACACTTTATTGAGCAAGGTGTGGCAACAGAGAAAACTTCTGCTGTTAATGCAATGCGAACTAAATTTATTGAAGAGATTAAGATGAAAGGTGGCATGTAATGGTAATTAAAGAGTTAGAATATCTAATCAAGCGTTCCGACTTGCCACTGGATTCACTGGAGATTAATGATGAAGAAACTCATGGCGTATTCTCATACCGTGTACCTTCTGAATTAGTTGAACGTGATGACTTCACATTAATCTTATTGAACGATATTCGGAGTCTGCACGATGAATATGGTGGTGATCATGCAACTCAATTACTCAAACGTTTTCAAATTCAGATTTGGTATAAACGAAATGTTGATGCTGACTTGTTTGAGTGGAAGTTACATGAATTGCTAGAGTCACATGGATTTCGAGAAATCGAAAACCTAGGACATGATGTAGATGAGGAGACTAATCAGCTTAAGGTTGAACTCCGGTACGAAATTAATATAAACAAACCAACGCTCTACTAATGGGCGTTTTATTTTATGGAGGAAAGACAATATGCTTTTACAAGGACTTGATACAGTTATCGTTGGTGTTCATAACGGCTTCGGCGATTCAACTATTTCAACAGAAAATATTTGGAAGTTGGATTCTGCTAATGGTGGGCCTACTGGGTTCTCAATTAAGAACCTTTCACCTACTGTTACTAAGCTTTATGGTGGAGACGGGACTTATATAACGGCTTCTGCTGGTACTGGAGACATTGACATTACGTTCAACGCTTTGGACTTGCCAGAAAAATTGATTGCTACAGCTATGGGCTATCAAAAAGACGCAGTTTCAGGAGCTTGGTTGCATGGTAAGGATTCACGTCCAGTACCTGCCAGCTTGGTTGCTATCTCTCATGATAAGACTGGTCAAGCAGTCGTTATGGGATTGTTTAAGGGAACATTCACTCGTGGTGATGTTAACCCACAAACTAACAACAATCAAACACAAAACTCAACAGATTCATTGACATTCTCAGCAATGCAAAACGCGCAAGGTTTGGCATACGCAGAGGGTGTGGAAGGAACTGATGATTTGACGGTTGATAAGTTCAATACTCTTATCTTTGGACAAGCCATTGATATGGGTAATGGATTGCCAGCACCAGACGCTCCGGCTAGTGACGCACCTAACAGTGACGCTCCAGCCAGCGATGCTCCAGCTAGTGACGCACCTAACAGTGACGCACCGGTTGCCTAATTGAATTAGGGTGAAAAAGTATTGGGGCAACAGTAATGTTGAGCGGGTTCGATTCCCGCCTTTTTCTTTAGTGTGTAATTACGCACACGAATATATCAAAAGAAAATAGAGGTTATCACAATGGCAACACGGACATTTAATGTATTTGGAGAAACTAAGACTTTTGATCGGACGTTGAAGTTATATAAGGGACTACTTGAGACTGAAAAGAAATTAGACGAAGCAAACAAAGAGTACTCTGCCACTCTTGAATCAGAAGAGTTTGACGAGATGTCTTCAATCGACTTTGAGTTAAAGATGTATGGCATTCGGATTGACTATCTTGCATTATTGTTTGATAAGCCAGTAGGTGAATTTGATGAGTTCGATCCCAAAGACATTGTCGATTTCTACCAAGCATTTTACTTGTGGGTTTCAACTCGTGGGGAACAAACAGAAGAGACTGACGATCCGTCTTTAGCCTTGGAATCAATGAAGCGATTCGACAAGTAGATAAGCTTGCTGCCTCATTGGTAAAGGTATATGGCTGGGATTTAAAAACAGTTTATCAACAGGATATAGATGATGTTTCAACCTTTAGTGATGCACTAGAAGAAACTGAAAAAGAACAAGCTGCTGAACCCGATGAACCAGTTATGAATTTTGCTGACTACGTTAAGAGTGGTCAAGCTAGAAAGGAGGGGATTGTATAATGGCTACTAATGACGTTGTTGTACGAGCGATATTAGATGATTCAGGTTTTGTTGCGAAGTGGCGCAATATTACCCGTGAGATTCAGACTAATACCTCAATGTGGAAAACTCAATTTAGGGAGTTATCTAGTGCTGGTGACTGGACTTCTGCATACGAAGCAAAACTTAAAGGATTGCAACGTACAGAGGAAACGCTTAAGGCTGACGGTAAAGATTTAGAAAGCAGTCTTAAAGAGCTAGAAGCAACCGGTAAAAAAGGTACTGCCGCTTGGGAAAAGAACACGGTAGATTTGCAAAAGAATACTGCTAAGCTTGTTGAAAATGAACAGCAACAAAAGCGTGCTGTGATCGCCTTAACCAATGCTAAGAACGGCTTACAAGATATTGAGCGACGGTATGAATCAACAGACCGTGAAATGAAGGTTCACGCAGCTATCTTGGAATCTAATGGGAACACGTATCAAGCTAACCGAGTTAAGCTACAAGGCTTATCAACAATGTTTGAGACGTTGACTGATAAGCTCAAGGTACAAAAGCAAGCCTTGCAAACGACTGGTGAAGAGCTGGGTAAGAACTCTAATGACTACAAGCGATTAGAAGACGAAATCGCTAAGACTAAGCTCCAGATGACGGAGTTCTCTGCTGAGGCTAAGAACCTATCACGTAACTCACTGGGTTCTAATGAAGCACTTAATCGGATTGGTGATAGTGCACGTAAGATTAATGGTAGTTTAATAACAGCCGGTCAAGGAATGCAACGAGTAGGTAATGCTGCATTATTAATGTCTGCTACTATGGGATTTGCGTTGGCTAAAGGCGTTAAGGACGTAGCAGAGTTAAGTTCTGCTTATGTTGTTAATGCTAACTTGCTAAAGACTTCCGGTGAGAGTGAGGTTACTGTTCAAAAAGATATTAATGCGATGCGTGAGAACGGTCGTAATATCTCATTGAAGTACGGTATCTCGCAAAAAGAAATCGCTGATGGTTATGAAGAGTTGATTCGTCGTGGTTATGATGGGCAACAATCACTGGGAGCAATGAACGATATTGTCAAAGCTTCGATCGCGTCTGGTGATAGTTTGAGTGACACATTGAAGGTCACGACATCAACGCTTGAAGGATTTGGTAAAGGTGCTCAATCTGGTGGGAACATCATGAAAGACACCAGCATTACTGCTAACCAGTTAGCCTTTGCAGCCGATACAACGGCCACTAACTTTGCTGACTTAGGAATGGGAATGTCTTACGTTTCTCAATCAGCACATAGCGTTAACTACTCAATCGGAGACACTGCGTCTGCTTTGGGTATCTTGAGTAACAATGGGCTCGAAGGGCAAAAGGCTGGTACTGGATTACGTAAGGTAATTACATCTCTTGCTGCACCTACTGCTCAAGCAAGTAAGGAGTTAACTGGATTAGGCGTATCTGTTAAGGACCAAGCTGGTAATTTCCGGTCACTCCCTGACATCTTCCAAGATTTGCATGAAAAGATTAAAGCATTGCCACAAGATGAACAACTTGGTGTATTGAAGAAAATATTTGGTCAGACTGGATTGCAAGCAGCAGGTATTTTACAGAACAACTTTGAATCATTGCGTAAAGAGATGACTAAGGTTAACGATTCTGCGACTGCTACTGGTGGTTATATTGAGCGGTTAGCTAACTCAAACATGAACGCCCCAGTAAACCAGATGAAAATCTTTAAACAGACGGTTAATGATTTAGGTATGCAGTTCTCAAAGGAACTCTTGCCTACGATTACTGACTTAATGAAAAAGGGTGAAGGCTTAATGCACTGGTTTAGTAGTCTCTCTGATTCTACTAAGGGTGTCATTGTTAACACTGCTTTAATGGGAGCTGGGCTTGGATTAGCAATGAAGCCATTAGGATTAATGGTCGAAGGTGCTGGTAGGTTAGGTAAAGCTAACTTAGAAGTGTTGAAGTTCTTCACTGCATTTAAAGAAGCTAAGCAAGTAGTTAGTGCTGCTAAGTCGATTGAAACGGTTGGCGAAGTAGCAACTAGTACTGTTACTAAGGTTAACGGTGTAGGTAAGGCTGTTTCTACCACTGCTAAAGAGGTTGAGAGTGCTGCTCCTAAGGTTGGTAAACTTGGTACGGCTTTAGCGGCTGTCGGTGGAGCTGGAGCAGAAGGTGCTGGTGGTGCTGCAACGATGGGTGCTGCATTAGCTGCCTTTGCTGGGCCTGCTGCAATCGCTGTTGGTGTGCTTGGACTAGCCGTTGGTGCTGTTGTTTTGTATAATGCTCATGTTGCTGAGATGAAGAAGGAACAAGAGAAGGCTAATGAAGTTGCTAAATACGGTACAGAGGTCACTAAGAATCAAGCCCTTGAGTTGAATAACTTAGAAGGTCAGGCTGACGCTGTACAAGTTAGTGTAGAAAAGCTAGCGGGTGTTAAATTAGATAACAATAATATCAATGAAGCGACTGCTGCATGGAAAGCGTTCTATGATGTTCAGTCGGGTCATACTACAGAGAGTGTAGAAAAGAACCAAAAGAAGATAGATGCTCTTAACAAATTGATTTCTAATCCGGCTACTTCTGATGCAATTAAGCAAGCTGCTAAAGACCAAATCAATGCACTTAATTCTAAAAATTTCGCTTTCAATGCTTCTAATGATGCAATGAAGAAAGCGTACGAAGATGCAACTAGCATTATCAAAAAGGCTGCTGATGAAAACCGTGTATTGTCTAAACAAGAAATGGCTCAGATTGATGCTGATAAAATCACTATCGTTAAGCAACATATTGAAACGATGGATAGCTTAACAAAGCAACAAAAAGCTGACGTCGAAAAAATGTTTAGTAATGAAAACTTAACTAAGATGCCAATGCAACGCTTGCAACAAGCGAACAAAGATTATGCTGGAGCGTTAAAGGCTGGCCTGGCTGATGATTTGAACGCGGTTAATGAAGAAATTAAACTAGGCATTAGTAAAGCTGATGCGTGGGGAGATTTCTTTACCAAGAATGCTCACGTTATTGATCCAATGACTGAGAATTGGAATGCTCAGTTAAAAAAGATTGATTGGGCAGATTCTGGTGTGGCTGTTGAAGAGTATGGTAAGTCGTACGATAGCATGAAGAAGTCTGTTCAAGATGCTGGAATGGATTGGGGACAGTTTTCTAGTCAGTTCCATATTGCAACTAAACAACAAGTTGAAGATATGACAACCACCATTGGTGAACAAATTGCCATGCGTGATGCTTTTGGTGATACTGCTGCCAAAGCGATTGCAGCTACTGATGAATGGAACAATCTAACTCCTGAACAAAAAGCTTTTATTGCTAACGATAAGGCGACGGCTGAAGCGATGAAAGCTATCGTTGCAAGTAAGAACTGGAATGACGTTGATCCAGATACTAAAAAGCTTATCATGGACGACTTAGCGTCTGGTAAAATCACTGATGCTGAAAAAGCTATGGATACATGGAATGCCCTGCACCCTTCAGCCAAGAAATTAACTGTTAATTCAGATGGAGCAAAGGTATTAAAAGATGCTGGAATTGATTTAAAAACATGGAACGGGTTAACGGTTAAGCAAAAGAAAATTATAGCCAATGATTTAGCTTCTGGTAATATTCAAGGTGCAAAAGATCAGATTGATAGTTGGAATAAGAAAAATCCTAAAACTAAGGAAATGAACGCTCATGACAATACTAATGGGCCAGTTCAGTCTGCAGAAAATAATGTTAATAGTCCAAAGCAACGTCATGCAATAGGGATTAACGCCAAAAACAATACTGCACCAGAAGTAAACAGTGCAAGTAATTGGGTCAACGGTATTTTTCAGCATAGGCCTATTGGTATTGCTGCAGTCAATGGTACTGGAGGTCCAGTAACGTCTGCAACGAATGCTATTAATGGTATCCCGAATAAGAACTCTAATATTACTGCAACGGAAGATGCTACTAAAAATGCTAAGAACGTTCGCAATAGTATGGAGGCAGTGTTTAGTTCTCCAATTCAACAGATTATCGAATCTAAGGGAAGTGGTTCTAAAAAGGCTATAGGAGCTTCTATTTTTGAAGGTGGTGGTGTATGGCTTGGTGACGGTGGTAAGAATGAACCATATCTGACACCAGGAGGAAGGCTTGGTGTTTCACCATCTAGCTGGACTAATATGGCATTGCCCCAAGGTACTAAGATTTGGCCTTCAATTTCTGCATTTACAGCAGATACTGGTCACAAGATTAGTCCTGATGCGATACCACGTTTTGCGACTGGTGGAACTATCAATAACATTGTAAATGCTAATGATAACTACCAACGTGCAATACCAACCGTTAACGTTCAACAAGATAACTCAATAATGATTTCCTTGTTGCAACAGATTGCTGACGGTATGAGTAAAGAAAAGCCTATCACTAATAACACAACGTATAATGTCACTGCTAAAACGGAGCCTACTGAACGAGAACTAGATCGTCTTGAACGCTTACGTCTTCAAAAGCAGTATGTTCAAGCAAGAGGAGGACATTAAATGGATAGCAGTGTAACAGTTAAATATAAAAATTCAAAGGGTCGTGAACTTGTATTATCAAGGGCATGGCCTTTTGTTTTAGAGAGCGTCAGTGGATTTGGTATGCCAGAAAACGCTATCACCAGTACTAAGCTATATGGCTTAGACGGTGAAGTTAAGTTGATGTCATCTCTTAATTCGCGCTTGCTACAGGTCAATGGAGTTATTTTTGCTGAAACGTATGAAGAATTACAAACAGCTAAGATTGATAGCATCTCAATTCTTAATCCACGGTTGTCAGGAACACTTTCGATAGAACAACATGATAAGCGTTATGAGATTGATGTTGAGTTAATCAAAGGGATTGACGAGGGAGACGATAACGGTACGACTTGGCAACAACTAGTCTTACAGTTCAATGCGCTTGATCCATATTGGCGCAACGTTTCTGATTATCATACGGATATTAATTTATCGACACGAGTAGATGAGTGGGAGTTCCCATTGGATATTGAAGATGGCTTTGAATTTGCGACGGTAGATACTGGAATTATCACAACGATTGTCAACGACGGAGATACAGATACTGGAGCCATCTACACTATGACGTTTGGTAAAACAGTTACTAACCCTAAAATTTATAACGTGTTAACGCAAGAATTTATGGGTATGAAGGGAGATTACAGCGCTGGAGATAAGATTGTCATTTCAACAATGCGTGATAACTTCTTTATCAAGTACTATATTTCTATGTTTGGTGGAGCGGAAGTAAATGGAATGCCTTATCGGACAATCGGGTCAAGCTTCATGCAACTTAAGCAAGGGTATAATTCATTGCAAGTTCAAGCTGACTCAGGCGTAGACGGGTTGTTTGTATCAGTCAAGTTTACTCCGCTTGTATTGGGGGTATAAATATGATTATTGAAGTATATGGTCGCAAAGATGTGAATAGCTGGGAATCTTCAGGGATTGTTGATTATCAAATTTCATTGACGATTGATACTAATTATCGAACGTATGACACGTTCACAATGACGTTGCCACTAGAAGAAAGCAAGGATTGGTTTAACCTGATTCAGATTGAATCAATCCTTTTGATTAAGGATAGGTTCTTTTACGTGGATAGTATCCAAGTTGATAAGAAGTCTGACGGTAAAGTTGAGATTAGTGGGGCAAGTTTACTTGGTAAAGCAACTAAGCGAATCATTGAAAAGACCTATGTGCTAACTGGTGGTTATCCAGAAAAAGCAGTCTGGGACTTTATCAATATGAGCATGATTAGTCCAACTACTGCTGCACGTAAAATCAGTACGTTAACATTAGCTGCGTATGAACGGCTGACTGATGTAAGAATTGATAATATGCAGACGTCTTATGAGAATGTATCAGACAAGATGACTGAGATAATGACCGCTTATGACTTTGGTGTCACTGAGGTTGCAACAGACTTAGAAGGTATCAAACAACAGGTTAAGGTTTATAAAGGTAAGGACGTTTCCGATTCAGTAGAGTTTACGGCTGACTATGAAAACATTATTGACGAAGGGCTAATTAATAACAATGTGGACGAATCAAACGTTGCGTATGTTTATGGAGAAGACCAGGGAGCTAATCGCAAATTCTACCTGTTAGATAACGGTGGTGTTGGTGTGGCACGCTCTGAGATTTATGTAGACGCACGAGACTTGTCACAAACATATACTGATGATGGTTCAGACGTTGAACATACGTATACTGATGCTGTTTATCAAAACATGTTGAAGACACGTGGAATCAATGCTCTGGGTGACCGTACTGCGATTCTCACTCTAGTGGGTGATATTAATGTGAACAACCCCTTGTTTGAGTATGAGAAAGATTACCACGTTGGTGATCGGGTCAGAATTACTTCTAAAACTTTTGGCGTCACTAAGACTGCAATATTGACTAGTATGAAAGAAACGTGGGACGAACAAGGCTATCACTTAGAACCAGCATGGGATCAAGATAGTGCAACGGTTTTCACGGCAATTAAACGAAAGTGAGATAAATAATGAGTGAACGATATTTTCCATTTAACTCCGTCAACGGAGACCGCAAGTATGATGCGTCATATTTTGCGGGGTACTTTTCAAAACTATTTACAACCGGTATCTTTGCTAACTTTGATAATGGTTTGTTAGTACAAGCTTCACCTTCGCATTCTATGAACGTGATTATTGCAACGGGTGCTGCAACGGTTGAAGGTTATCAATACTGGAACGATGAAGTAATTAATTTGGCAGTACCAGTCGCTGGAACACAAGCACGAATAGATTCAGTAGTATTACGTTTGAACCTCGAATCACGTACGCTTGGAGTTGTGTATAAGCAGAATGATACCTCGGTTGTCAGGTCTGCTGACGGTTCAATTTATGAGTTACAACTTGCTAAGGTTAACGTTGGTAAGAACGTTTCTGCTATCACTGCTGCTGATGTAACTGATATGCGTGCAGACGGCACAGTCGCTGGTTATTCATCATTGTTTGGTAAGGTTCCGCTTGAAGGAATCACCGCACAATATAAGCAACTATTCGCAGACTACTATGACGATTCACAAAACTTATTCAACAACTTCTTTGAGAGCATTAAAGATACGTTGAGTACTGATGCAGCAGGTAATTTAAAACTACAAATTGATAAGCTTGGTGATACTGACATTGCATTAAGTGGTGATGTTAGTGGTATGAAGTCATTAAATGAAGGTGGAAGCATTGTTACCTCATTAGTTAATGTGACACGTACTAACACGACTTCTAGCTTACAACTTGGTCCGTTCGATAATCACGTTGCCTACATTGATGGTATTACGACAGACACTAAAGGACGTGTTACAGCGGTTAACACAAAGACGTTCGTTACTGCTGCTAACAGTGCCGTTTCAAGTTGGGAAGCTAATCATGCGTACCAGAAGAATGCTATTGTATATATTGGTGAACTAGGCACTGACACGACTGGTCATATTAAAGGTGGACTTTTCAGAGCGAATGCTGCCCATACTTCTGGATCAACTTTCCCTGCTAACGGAGCGAACTGGACGCTATTAAACGCAGACGCCTATACACGATATTATCCTAGTATAGCAGTCGGATTTGCTAGAACAATTCCAATGTATCGCCAAGGCCGTACTGTGACTGCTGCTGGGTATTTTGATGCTGCACCATTTCCAGTTAATACAAATACTGCTACTTGGAACGCCTTGAGTGAAACTATCCCTGCTAACCTTAGGCCTGTTATTACAGTTATCTTACCTGGAGTTGGTAATTGGTCAGCAGCATATATTGGATTCAAGGTCGGACCTGATGGAAGTTTGAAGTATAAGAAAGAAGGTGCACCATACGGAGATGTAACTGGTAGCTGGATTGTTAAGCCAGAGCTAGGTTATGAGTTCGCAGCAGGCGTACCAACAACAGTCTAAAAATAAGATGGCGTCATTCAAGCAATGAATGGCGTTATTTTTATTACATAAAATAAGGAAGGAGGTAGCGACATGCTTAGACACTTTGCTAAAAATAAGTTTTGGATTCTGACTGGTGTTGAATTGATTGCGATTGCGTATATGTTCTCGGTTGGATTATCTAGATTTGATAAACATGTGCCATCATCAATCATGTTAATCTCTGAACCGTTCTTTCGGTTTATCACATATAGCATTGGAACGGCATTGATTATTCAAGGTATCTGGGATATTTATTGGTATCGAATTCGTGAAGTTAGCAGAATATTAGCTGGTGGAATTGCAGGCGTATGGGCTGGAGCTTATTGGATGAGTGATACAACTTTTGGGCACTTATCGATTATCCCATTAGGTATGACGTTTCTATTAATACGGATTCTAGTTGAGCTACTGTACAACGATACCTACTTCGCAAAGGGAGAAGGTAAAAATTATGAACTCTGAAAATTTAACAGACATAATTGGTGTTGCTTCTCTCGTTATATCGGGGTTGTTCGCGTTCTTTAAATTTACTGGTACTAATAATTTAAGCCGTGAAGGTAAGGTATGGGAGCAGGTAGAAAGCTTGTCTGAGCAAAACCAAGCCTTGCAAAAGAACTTTCAAGACTTAGTGGCAGAGAATTCAATCCTACAAGAAAAACTACGGGCTACTACTAATGAAGTAACAACGTTGAAGGCACAATTAATCCAGATGCAAAACGCAATGGATAACAGGCAAAATAATGGAGGACAATATGGATCAATTAATTAAAATTCTAGTAGCGTTGTTTGATAGTGGACTACTAGGAGCAGTCACGGTGTTTGGTGTAAAGTACCTTATCTCAATTACAAAGAATAAAAATATTTTGATGTTTGAGAAGTGGGCACTACAGGCCGTAACGCTTGCTGACAAGACAACGCTAGAAAATCCGGAAAAGAAGGATTTAGCAACAAACTTCTTAACTGAACGATTAAACGCTAACAAGCTGAATTACAAATTTAGTGAAGACCAAGTTAGTGCTGCAATCGAACTCGCACTCAAGGAACTGAAAGGAAACAACTAACATGAATATCGAAAATCAAATTGTAAATCGCCCTGCTATCGGAGTACCACCATTTAAGTATGTAGTTTCACATTCGACTGGTAATTTGAATGCTACGGCACAGAACGAGGCTGACTATGTTAATCGTGCCTGGGAGCAAACCGAAGCTTACTACACGCACGTTGTTGGTAACGGACGTGTAATTCAAGTTAACCCTGTCGGACAAGGCTCATGGAACATTGGAACGTATGACACAAACGTTAATACGTACGCAGCGGTTGAGTTGATTGAAAGTGCAACGATTGAAGACTACAAGCTTTATGTTCAACTATTGCATGACTTGGCCGTAGAAGCTGGATTACCATTGACGCTGAACAACGGTCGTAATAACGGTATCATCACACACGCATACGCTTCACGTAATGGATTTGGTTCTGATCATACAGACCCAGAAGCCGTCTTAGCACGGTTAGGAATCAGTCAAGAACAGTTTGCCAAAGACTTGCAAGCTGGTTCAGGAAGCAACGGTGGAGCATCACAACCAGCAGAACCAGCAAAGCCTGCAGCAGGAAACGATGTAGACTATATGCGTCAATATGGTGTAGTGGTTATGAATCACAAGCACTGGCATATCGATGAAGTTGGAACGTATGCTGGAATCACACAGGTTATCTCTCATGAACTAGCTGGGCAAGCACCTTATTCATTCGAGTACAATGGTGTTCCTTATCCTACTCAAGATGAACTTAACCAAGGCTGGTTTACGTTCGGACTAGATAGCATGAATATTAAAGGATATGACGTTGCATCTAATGGAATTCAGATTGATGTTATGGGTCGAAACGATCCAGATTTCTATGTTTGGGTAGACGCTACTGCAGCACGAAACGCTTAAAACGTATAGTTGTAAATGTATATATTAAATATATATTATGTATAAGCAGGGACTACTTTTTAATTTTGTAAATGTGGACAAGATGTGGACAAAACTAACTAAAAATTATATTGTTGCCGGTATGACGGCATTTATAAGCGAAGGGTTTAGACCCCTCTGTCTCCGTAGTGAGCAATTATAAGTAAAATCGTCGTATCAGGAAATGCTTGATACGACGTTTTTTTGTTATACGTTAAAATAGGACTGATAAACAAAAAAATAAGTAAATTAACCTAGCAAGATCAAGTAGCGAAATTAAAAATAATATTTGAATATAGATTACACTAAACAATTAAAACTAAGGTGCTTTTTAGAATTTAGAAAATCACGGCATATTTGAAAAAAATTAGTTTGATGAATTAATGCATCAAAAGATTAAATTAAAAAATAAGCTTGGTACATTGGATGCCGTTAGAATAGGTGCTAAGACCAAATACCAAGATTTCACTTGATGAATTTTTAAATTAAATTTAGTACGATGTTCAAAGGACTAATTTTAAGGATTGTATTGCTATTTAATACAACATATACTGTTATTAGTTCAAAAGAATGGGGAGAATAAAATGATTATAAAAGGGAAGCAATTGCGTCATCAAAGAGAGGCGATGGGATTGAGTCAACGGGCTTTGGCAGAGGGGATTTGCCACCAGTCGTTGATATCTAGAATGGAAAGTCAAAGTCATGTGACAAGCATGGTGATTTTGCAAGAAATTTGTCACCGTTTGCAAATCGACATGGAATCAATGGTGTCATTTGATGAACCAAACTATTTAAATTTAAGTGCAGCTCGTGAAGCAGTTGATAATGGGGATTATTCGACGGCACGGGCATTACTTAAAAAACAATGCAATATAAAATTTTTGCCGGATGAAGCTAAACCTTTGTATCACGTATTGCATAGTCACCTTGAGTTAAGCGTTAAAAATTATTTTGGAGCTTTGAATGATTTACAAAATGCCAGTGTTTCGGTAACTTCTTTGCAAAGAAATTTAATTATTGAAATTGAAGCAATCATGACTGAGGTTTGGCTAAAGTTGAAAGATTATGAAAAGGCTAAATACTGTAATCAAGTTGCATTGAAAAAAGTGCGAGTTTTCGACAAAATGAAACATGTTAATCTTGATCAGAGTTTGATGGCCTCTGTTTACCGGCAAAGTGCTCAATTGGAAGTTCAACGCGGATCGTTAAAAATGGCAGAACATTCTTTAGAAAAAGCCCGGCGTTATGCATCAAAGAGCACGCTTACCCGTGAATTAGTTAAACTCAATTTAGTCCATGGAAATATCAAAGCAAAACAAAGTGAAACTAGGGAATCGTGTCAGGCTTATATTAAGGCGTACGCAGCCGCGGAACAACTTGGGGATGTGGTGATGATGGATGACATTAAACCTTTGCTAATGGAGCAGAATGTTGATTATTTCGATTGATTCCCTTTTTGATAGTACATTTAATCGGTCACTGATAAAATTCAATTCATACAAAAGAAACGGATTTTATGAGGGGTTGAAACGATGAATAAAAATAGTAGTCGCCATTTGGTTTTAACAGCATTATTTATAGGAATTATTATTTTACAAACATTAGTACCGTGGCTTGGCTTATTGCCACTGGGATTCTTTGCTGTTGGGGCCGCCGTGCAAATTATTGGAGTTACTGTAGCAATTGGCGCCATTCTTTTGGGAGCACGCACAGGGGCCTTTCTGGGCTTTATATGGGGTAGCATTGCACTGTGGCAAGCTTGGACCAGTGTGCCTAATATTGGTGCGTTGATTTTCCGTAATCCAATTACTGCGATTGTGCCACGCATGTTGGTCGGATTGATAGTGGGTTACCTTTTTGTGAAATTGTATAAAAAGACGCAAAGGACACCTGATTTTGTTGCGCTAGCGGTTCTAGGTGGTTTGTCGGCCTTGATTAATACTTTTTTCGTTCTACTTTTCACATGGATCGGATTTACCTATATGCATACATCGTTTACTGGAATTCCGCAAAATGGGTTGCTTGCGTGGTTGATTGTTGCAGTTGCAGGATCAAATGGAATCTTAGAAATTATCATTGCGGCGATCCTAGTTGCGTTAGTCGGAAGAGCTGTTTTGAAAGTAACAAAGAATTATTCAATCTAAGTTCGGGTAGCATAAAAAAATTAAGATGGCTGAGGCAAATGTAAAGTTTTGCTCCAGTCATCTTTATAATTTAAAATAAATTGAATAACTAGTTTATAATATAAATAACTATGTAGCTGATGGGGAGATTAAAAATGGTGCGCAGGCGCAAGAGGAAAAAGCAAAATAAAGCACTGAAGGCTCTGCACCCATCAACTTTTTTTGTAAAGCGGGGGCGGTTAAGGTTTTGGCGGACACTAGTTGTCGTTGTATTGATCTTGTTTTTTTCGTGGAATGTGACTGATTTAAAGCAAATTAAAATTGCAGACCCTGACGTGGAAAATGTCACAAAATTACCGATGAATAAGCTGACTCGTGATCAATTCATTCGACGGCTGGCCCCTGAAGCCCAGATGTTGCAAGTTAAATACGGCGTTAGAGCTTCAATTAGTTTGTCCCAAGCTGCTCTTGAATCAAATTGGGGTGATTCAAGATTGGCCTATGAATATAATAATTTTTTTGGAGTGAAAGCAACTGCAGGAGCTCAGAGTGTAACATTGCCAACCAGTGAGTATATTGATAAAAAATGGATTAAGGTGGATGCACAATTTCGGGTGTATGATTCATGGCAAGAATCGATGGAAGCTCACGCGCAATTGTTGGTGAATGGAACTAGCGACAATCCTAGACGCTATCAGGCGGTAATCACGGCTAATGATGCACAAGCTTCTGCCCGCGCGTTGGTAACTGGTGGATATGCCACTGATCCACAGTATGCTGAAAAAATTATCCGCATTATCGATGTTTATAACCTAACTCAGTATGATTATGATTAATTAAGATGGAGATTGAAAGAATGATGAAAATCCTACCAGGTAGCACAATCGGAATTATTGGTAACCGTGAGACGACCCGTTATGTGATTCAAGCGGCGCACAATATGGGCTATACAGCTGCAGTTTACTCAGATAATGATGAATCTCAATTAGGGAGCGAGGCCGATTTTAATTTTGTTGGCTCAGATAGTTGGGAAACCTTTCTAGGGCTCTCAACGATTGTGACGTATAATGATGCATGGTTGCCATTTGAGATAGTTGAAAAGTTGAATGGTGTCAATTTGCCTCAAGGGACAGCCTTGTTGGAATTGACAGATGATCATTCGCTTTCGAGAAGTTTTTTTGATGAGCATTCAATCAATACCTTGCCCTACAAGTTAGCGAGCACGTTAGATGAAATTGCGATTGCTGCGACAGCGTTGAGTTATCCGGTGGTGGTTAAGTCGATTTTTAAACATGGAAATCATTCTAAAAGCATCGTGTTAAATGGCGCATGGGATTTAGGATTGGTGGCACCATTAATCGATGGTGGCCAGTTGCTCATTGAAACATGGTTGCCCAATGTGGAAGAATATACGCTTTCTGCCGTTCGAGATGGTGAAGGTGAATTGACGCTTTTCCCGGTCAGTCAGCTAGAGCCAAACGAGCACAAGTGGTCTAAGTTGTGGACTGCAAATCAGCTTGATGTCGAAATCATTGAAGCTATGCAGCAAACGGTTAATCAAATTGCTGATCAGATTCATTATGTTGGCGCGTTTACAGTGGCATTTTTGTATAGCTCAACTGGCAATCTGTATATTCGTGATGTGTTTGCTGGAATCGGAGACGAACAGTTTATTTATGCAGAGACGACCAATTCGGATCTAGTGACGCAGCATTTGCGCGCGTTGACCGGGCAGGCATTGAGTTCTGTAATTCAGACTCAAACTGGTATCTATCAGCCACTTGCCGCTGAGCAAATCGAAAAACTTTACGAACAATGGACTATTAAACCAGATTGGAAAGTTTCGATTTATCGAGAAACACAGCCAAAAGATCAAGCCGGGCATGTCATTGCGACTGGAACAGATTTGGAACGACTTAATACACAATTAGACGTTTCTGAAATTTGGAAAAATGATTAAATCACAAAAAAGCGCAAGGTATACTGGCAATGAGTCAGCTACTATGCGCTTTTAAAGTGATAATATTAAGATCCTAGTTCATCAAAGCTTGGAGCAAAACGACAAGGACACTGGCGATTGACAAAAATAACATGATGATCACAAAGACTTGATTGATTTTTGCCAAACGTGATTTCTTTTTCTTAGCCATGGGAAGAAAAGCCTACTTTCATTTTCATTTGTATATACTATTCTACCAAACCTATGCCAACTTGGGAAAGAAATCTTTACGTTAATTTTTTGACGGACTGAATGTGAAAACGATTTTTTGATAATGCTAGCATGCTATAATGAATCTATAACAAATGAGTGAGGGTCAATGATGTTTTCGTTTATTGATTGGAAAATTGGCCTTGGGGTCATAATTGGAATATGGTTGCTACTCTTATTTGGGCGGCGAGTAGTTTTGAGGGGACGGATTCCGGCCAGAATCAAAACATTAGACCTGATGATTTTTTTCATGTGGTGGGAAATTGGCGAGATAACTTTTCAAACGTGGCAAAGATCAGCACTGCCATCTTTGTGGTTAGTTTTTGTTCTCTGGGGGATGGCCATAGTAGTCTACCAAGGGTTTTGGAGCCAAAAATATACACCGCGCCATTTTTTTGTAATGTGGTGGCGAATCATTGGAATAGTAACAATTGTCGTTTTGCTCGGCTTCATTGCGTTGGCAGTGTTGTGAAATATAAAAAAAATAATTCTAAGATGAGGTTGAGATGGAAAAGATTAGTGGGACAGTTAAAAATTGGAATTCAGAAAATGGTTATGGCTACATCGAAGTGCCTGGTGAAGAAGATGTCTTTGTTCATTTTTCAGGAATTGAAGGCAGTGTCCGTGATTTGACACCCGGAGAAGCTGTGAAGTTGGTTGTAATTCAAGGAGTTCGCGGACCACAGGCTGCTTTGGTTGAAGTGGAGGAATAGCCATGTTCGAAAATGACGAGGCACGTTTTGCCGAACAAATCATTGCTGAAGAAACAGTTTATGACGGACATATTATTCGGGTCGTTGATGAAACGGTTCTCTTGCCAAATGGCCGGCAAAGTCACCGCGATATTGTGCATCATGCTGGAGCAGTTGCTATGCTTGTTTTGAATGACCAAGATGAAATGCTATTAGAGCAACAATGGCGGGCACCCGTTCGTAAAGTGACCTTAGAAATTCCTGCTGGTAAGATTGATGAGCGGGACACAAATCCACTTGATACAGTTAAACGCGAATTAAACGAAGAAACGCGATTGAATGCGAAAAAGATTGAAAAAATTACTGGATTTTATTCTTCGATTGGATTTGCAGATGAATTTATGCATTTGTATTTGGCGACGGAATTGACTCCGGTTAATACTGAGCTACCTCAAGACGATGATGAAAATATCTCGATGTATTGGATTGATTTTGCTGAGGCAACCCGTTTGTTTGAAGCAGGCAAAATTGATGACAGTAAAACAGTAATGGCGTATTTGTATTGGAAAACATTGCGCTTACAAACAGGAAAATAAAAGATGTTAAAAAAAATAAAAGGAATGTTTGGGCCAGAAGACAACACGGCTGAAGAACTTGAAAAAGAATTAGCAGAACCTGCAAAGCCAACTCCGGCCCCTGTTGAGACCACCTTCGAACAATTAAAACGTGGAGCTGGCGGTGATGCTAACCGACCTTTGACACGGGAAGAAAATCGATTGACCCGCAAAGGCAAGTACGAGCTGGATCAAGAGACACGTAAACTAACTCCACAAGGAAAGACTGCACGGTTAAAATATCGTCTGAACTGGGTAATGGTTTGGTTAGTAATTGGGATTGTGCTAACTTGGTTGATATTAATTTTTGCATAAACAGAAAACGGAATTGAGGAAATAAGATGCGCTACGGAATTATTAATGCAGAGCAAACGGAAATGAACGCTCTGATTGCAGCGATGGAAAACGAAAAAGTATCAAAGATTGCAGGTAAGGTGTTTCATCATGGATTGATTGGCAAGATGGATGTTGTAGTTGTTAATGGTGGAATTGGGAAAGTTGCGGCGGCCTTGACGACCACATTGTTGGCGACTAATTTTGCAATTGACCGCATTATTAATTCTGGCTCAGCTGGAGCACTCTCGGATGATTTACAAGTTGGCGACGTCGTAATTGCAACTGAACTAGCTTACTCAGATGTGGATGCGCAAGTATTTGGCTATGCTTATGGACAAGTGCCACAACAGCCAGCAACCTTCCCAACTGATGCTGAATTATCTACTGGATTGGCTGAGACTTATCAAGCTGGTTCAGCTAAGGTGGTCCGGGGATTAATCGTTTCTGGAGATACATTTATTGACTCGGACGATAAAAAAGCAGCAATTAAAGCGCATTTCCCGGCAGTTCAATCCGGTGAAATGGAAGGAGCAGCTGTTGCTCAAATCGCTCATCATTTTGATATTCCATTTACGGTAGTTCGAGCAATTTCGGATTCTGCGAATGGGGATGCTGGAATGTCGTATGATGAATTTGTGATTCAAGCTGGAAAGCAATCTGCACAAGTTTTGATTGATTTTTTCAAGAGTTAAACATAAATAAAATGTGATGTTTAAGGGATTTCAAGAGATTGGAGTTCCCTTTTTCTTTCTAATTCTGCTTCAGCGGTGTTAGATTAATTACAAGATAATTAATTAACTACTGAGGAGATTCCAATTATGGCACACGAAGTTAGAGGAATGCACCATTTAACAACAATTACTTCTGATTCACCAAAAACTTTTGAATTTATGTCTGGCGTTTTAGGATTGCACTTGTCAAAGAAGACTGTTAACCAAGACGATGTTCGGACTTACCACTTATATTTTACTGATGACATGGGGAATGCCGGAACTGATATTACTTTCTTTGATTTTCCAGGAATTCAAAAAGCCGTTCATGGAACTGATGAGATTACGCGCACAACATTTCGAATTCCAAGTGATGTATCATTTGAGTATTGGGTCGATCGTTTTGATGAATTTAAGATTCGCCACGATGAAAAAATTCATGAAGAGTTTGGCGTAAAGTATCTCAATTTCCTAGATTTTGACGACCAACAATATGCCTTGATGTCTGATGAAAAAAATCATGGTAAATTTGCCAAAGGGACTCCATGGCGCTACTCAACAGTTGCTGAAGCGCACGCGATTGTTGGCCTTGGCCCTGAACTTTTGACCATTGATAACGAAAATGCAATGCACTTAATCTTGACGAATGTTTTGGGAGCCAAGGAAGTTGCTCGCGAAGGTGACAACACTTTGTACGAATTTGATAACGGCGGATTTGGTTCGCAAGTGCAAACTAAATTAGTGCGTCTGCAAAATCGTGGAATTCAAGGTTTTGGAGCTGCTCATCATTTGGCTTTCTCAGTCGATAACGAAGAAGAGCTCAACTGGTGGATTAATCGTCTCAATCAACTTGGTTTCCCTAATTCAGGGTTCGTTGATCGTTTCTATTTCCGTTCAGAATATTTCCGGCCAACTCCTGGAATTTTGTTTGAGCTTGCAACCCTCGGCCCTGGTTTCTTCCAAGATGAAACGTATGCAGAAGCTGGGCATCATTTGGAGTTGCCACCATTTTTGGAAGATCAACGTGCGTCAATCGAAGCTAATTTGGTCGCATTTAATTCTGGAACTGACGATGGCGCTAATGAATTTTAATCAACAAATTAAAGCTGGAGAGATTTCTTCGGCCTTTTTGTGTCAAAAGGGGGTATCAAAATGGATATGAATAAGATCAATCAAATTCGACACGCTTACGTTTCTGGGCGGAGTGATCTGGCACCGATATTGCTCTTGCACGGGACTGGCGGGGACGAGATGGCGATGCTAGAAGTTGGCGCGTACCTTGGTGCGGATAATCCGAAGTTGTCAATTCGTGGGCGCGTGTTAGAGGGTCGAGCTCCACGGTATTTCAAACGCGATGAAGATTGGAATTTTGATTTGGATTCGTTACGTGATGAAACGACTTGGCTGTTAGATTCAATTAAAACTTTGGCCAAATTTTATCAACTTGATTTAGAAAATATGATCGTTGTTGGCTTTTCAAATGGAGCCAATATCGCAGCGCACGCAATGTTGACTCGAGAAGACGCACCGTTTAAGACGGGGGTATTCTTTCACGCAATGGAGCTTGAAAAAATTGACCAGCCTAAAATTACTGCGGATACGCACGCTATGCTGACTTTTGGAGCAAATGATCCGATTGTGAGTGAAGAAAGTTTTACAAGTTTGGCTGACAGTTTGCGGCTTGGTGGTGTTAAGATTTCTGTCTTTGAAACGGCGAGCGGTCATGCGTTGGATAACACTGAAATTCAGGCGGCTAAGCTTTGGTTAGAGGGCAATGATTTACTTGATGTTGATTAATTTTAGCCTATTTTTCACACAAAATGTGCTATGATAATACGAGATAAAGTGAAGATGTGCGAGGGATTTCGATTATGAGCAAAATTGCAATTTTAGTAGATAGTTCAAATAATTTGACGCCAGCTGAGTTGACAGAATTAAGTGTTTTCTCAGTTAATGCACCGATTTTAGCAGGAGAGCATGTCTACCACGAAAATATTGATTGGCCTACTCAAGAAGCGTTTTTTGATTTTCAACGCTCGTCAGAAGATGTTTTAACAACTTCACAAGTTGAGCCGGGAGTCTGGTTGACGAAGTTTGATGAGATTGCCGAACAAGGATATACCGATGTCATTGTTGTTTCGCTTTCAAGTGCTATTTCAGGAACGTTTTCAACTCTAGAAGGACTAGCTGAAACTGTGACAAATATCAATGTGCATCCATGGGACTCGTTGATAGCTGCGGCTGGGGCTGGGAATCAAGCTCGTTTGGCTGCAACAATGGCTAATGCTGGCCACTCGCTGGATAAAATTTTTGCACAGCTAACGATTTTACGCGAAAGCACCAAAGTCTTGTTCGTAGTTGATGATGTGCGCCACCTGCAACGGACAGGTCGTATTTCAAACGGTGCGGCCTTTCTAGGGTCATTGTTAAATATCAAACCGATGCTCACATTTGATGCGGAGGGTAAAATTGTTGCGATTGGCAAAGAACGGCAGATGAAGCGGGCGTGGGCTAGTATCCAACGTTCGTTCGCAACGGTGATGGAAACAAATCAGACACCGATTCGGATTTCACTGATTGATTCTAATAATCCTAAATTAGCTGATCAGTGGGCTGCAGAAATCACGGCGCAATATCAAGATCAGGTTATCGTTGAGCGCGGTCCTATTGGCCAGTTTATCAGTGTGCATACTGGTGAAAAAGCGTTGGGATTCATTTGGGCGATTGATTGGAAAACTTTGATTTAAAAATATGAGCGAAGTGTCTTGTTGCATTTCGCTTTTTATCTGGTCCTTTTTAAGTGAGAAACTAAAGGGGGGCTGAAAATATGAATCAACAACTTGAACAACTGAGATTACAATTGATAAACCGACCACAAGAAGAATGCTGGGCCCTTTATTTAAATTCGCAAATGGAAGCAGTTGGAGAAGCGTGTATTGCGAAAGGTAGTTTGGTGAGTGTGGTCATTCATCCGCGCGACGTTTTTCGCAATGCGGTGGCGTTAAATGCGTATTCTGTCTTGCTGTTGCATAACCATCCAAGTGGCAATATTTTGCCTTCGCAAGCAGACATGCAAGTGGCTCGACAGCTGGTAGTTTGCGGGCAATTTATGCAAATTCATCTGCAAGATTTTATGATTGTGACGCGCAAAGGATACTATAGTTTTGTCGAACAAGATAAATTACCAAGGTGCGACTTAAAAACAATCTCGGAAATATGGACGTTTGAGGCAAATTTGTGATAAAATTTAACTTATTGTTGATTACAAATTAATAAGAAAAACAAACTAATAAAAATATACGAAAAGTGGGTGAAAGCTGTGTTTTCATTTGGAACGCGAAATGTCGGAATTGATTTAGGAACAGCCAATACACTCGTCTACATCGAAGGTAAGGGAATCGTTTTACGTGAGCCCACAGTTGTAGCACGAAATACAAAGACAAATGAGGTTGTTGCAGTTGGTGCAGCTGCCAAGGATATGTTAGGACGGACGCCAGGATCAATTAAGGCCATTCGCCCAATGCGTGATGGTGTCATTGCTGATTATGACACTACTGTTGAAATGTTAAAGCATTATCTCGGAACGGCCTTAGCTGGTCGTGGTTCAAAGCCATACGTTACAATTGGGGTTCCTTCTGGAGTCACTGCTGTTGAAAAGCGTGCAGTGATTGATGCTGCTCGCGTGGCAGGTGCGCGTGATGCATACGTCATCGAAGAACCATTTGCAGCCGCAGTTGGAGCTGGATTGCCAGTTATGGAACCAATGGGCTCAATGGTAGTTGACATGGGTGGTGGAACGACTGACGTGGCCACGATTTCATTAGGTGGAATCGTGTCTTCACGTTCAATTCGGATGGCTGGAGATAAGCTTGATGAAGCAATCGCATCGTATATTCGCCAAAAGTATTCTGTTTTGATTGGTGAGCAAACAGCTGAACGGTTAAAGATCGAAATCGGTTCTGCTGATATTGAAGCAGCCAAAGACATGCCATCTTCAAATGCACGTGGTCGTGACTTGGTGACTGGATTACCAAAGACGATTGAAATCACAGCAGTTGATGTCGCAACAGCAATTAAGGATGTCATTGCAGAAATTATCTTAGCAATCAAGGAAACATTAGAAGAGACATCACCTGAAATTGCGGCTGATGTTATTGACCACGGAATCGTTTTGACAGGTGGCGGAGCGTTGTTACAACATATTGATGAAACGATTGCAGAAGCGACCAAAGTACCAGTTTTCATTGCTCCAGAACCACTTGAAGCAGTTGCTATTGGAACGGGTGAAGCTTTGAAGTCAATTGATGTGCTCAAGAATAATTAAAAGTGGCTGGGCTAAAATTAGCTAATTCAGTTTTGCCGAGCCTTGATGACAAGGTAATAACGACAATCAAAGGTTCTTTTGAGACATTTATTTAATTCCAGTTCACATAGACCAAAGGATTTTCAAATCATGAAAAAAATATTTTCATCACGTCGCCTGGTGGTCGCAGTGATTATTGCTATCATCACCATTGGAGTGATTACAATCAGTTCACAATCAAATCAATCACAAAAAGAACCGTCAATTCCAAGTCGGATTATTAGTGATATCACAGGTTGGATGTCTGACGTTGTGGCAATCCCTATTGGTGGTGTCCATAATGGTTTTAATAGTCTTGAAAACTTGATGAGTACGTACACTGAAAATCAAAAGATGAATTCACAAGTGGATGAATTAGCTCAGGCCAAGGTGCAGTTGCAAGTCTTGCGTTCAGAAAATAAGGCGCTTAAGGAGCAACTTAACATTGATAACACTTTGACTGATTACACAGTTGTGAGTGCTTCCGTGATTTCGCGTTCGCCGGTTAATTGGCAGTCACAGTTGATTATTAATCGTGGGACTAACGCCGGAATTCGCAAAAATATGCCCGTGATGGGATCTGGCGGTCTGGTCGGGCGGATTTCGCAAGTTGATACAACTAGTTCAAAGGTTGAGCTGTTGTCTGATAATAGCCAATTGAGTGACCGTTTTGCAATTCGAATCGCGACCAGTAATAACCAAGTTGTTGATGGTATTATCACGGGATTTGATCAATCAAAAAACAGAATTGTGATGGAAGATATTACTTCTGATGTTGAGATTAAAAAAGGCGATCTAGTTACTACATCTGGTCTTGGTGGAGTGACTCCTGCTGGATTGTTTGTTGGAAAAGTTGGTTCTGTTAAGACAGATGATTATGGCTTGTCAAAGAAAGTTTACATCAAACCATCAACAGACTTTAATAATATTCCAGTTGTGTCGATTGCAATGCCAAAGTAATGTGCTAGTTGTGAAACATCTTCGTCATTTTTCACTGTCGTGGTAGCTTTTCAATAATGATAGTAGGTGGCGACACGGCCCCATTCGAATACCAAGAGGTTTCATTAAAGATATTGTCCTTTGCTTGAGCAGCGCAGCGATTCTGTCGTCGGATGTAATTTTCTGCCGAATCGGGGGTATACCATTTCACTAACACCAGGAGCCAACGGTTAGTGAAATTGGCGAATTATTTCGCCTTGCACCTCGATTCGTGTAGGGAAATCCGAGCGTAAAGAATCTTTAGCGAAGCTGGTCAAGCAAAGGACAATATTACACAACTAGCACAACGTTAATTGAAATTGATTGGTCACGCAAAACAAAATGTAATTTAAAGCTGTGACGATTTGCTCGATTTTAGCGAATAACGTCGCAGTTTTTATTTTAACAAGCCGTCGTATTCTTGAGATGGATAGAAAGGTTCAAAAAATGGTCACACAAGCGTTGATTATGTTGATAGTTGGTGTGTTAGCCGGAGTGATGGGGTCGATTCTGGGCCTTGGCGGTGGAATTATCGTGACGCCAGTTTTAACTTTGATGGGCGTTGATATTAAATATGCAATCGCTGCTTCTATTATTGCCGTGATTGCGACCTCATCTGGTTCAGCAATTGCGTTTTTAAAGGACGATGTTTTAAATCTGCGGGTGGCAATGTTCTTGGAAATCTTTACGACGATTGGTGCGCTAATTGGTGCGCTGTTGACGGGCCTATTTAACGGGACGGTACTGTACTTTTTGTTTGGTTCATTATTAGTCTTTCAAGCTTGGAATATGTGGAAGAAAATTAAGGCTAAAAAAGATGATCAAGTGTTGCAAGAAAACGATCGGTTAGCGACCAAATTGCAATTAAACGGAACTTACTTTGATAAAAACACTAGCCAGCAGATAGATTACTCGTTGACAAATGTACCTGGTGGGGCCGTGGTGATGTTTGGTGCTGGGATTGCATCGGGACTCCTTGGAATCGGTTCAGGAGCCTTTAAGGTTATGGCGATGGATGGTGTGATGAAAATGCCACTCAAGCCTTCCACTTCGACTTCCAATTTGATGATGGGAGTTACCGCAGCAGCTTCGGCAGTGATTTATTTCTTTAGCGGAATGATTCAACCAGTCATTGCTGTGCCGATTGCGTTGGGAATTTTAGTTGGCTCTTCATTTGGTGCCCGCATCATGCAATTCTTGCCGGCCAAAACATTGCGCAAAATTTTTATTCCAGTTGTGTTAATCATGGCAATCCAATTAATTCTGAAAGGCTTGGGCATTGACTAATGAAGAATGAAATTAATCGTTTAGAAATGATGATCGGTAAAATTATGCGGGTTGGAGTGTCGATTGCCATTGTATTGATGGTGATTGGGATGGGACTGACTTTGCTAAAGACAAATGGCAACCTCGCTCAATATCGTGAATTCACTCATTTGCCAGCGATTTGGCAAGGAATGCTGGCTTTGCAACCGGCGGCATGGCTTATGGCTGGATTGTTAGTGTTGATATTCACACCGGTTTTGCGAGTTGTTACGTCTATATTTGTTTTCGCTGGTGTTCGCGACTGGACTTATGTAATAATTACCTTATGTGTTTTATTGATTTTAATTATTGCAATTATTTTTGGTTTCATTAAGGGATGAACTATGAAAAAAAACATGACGTTGATAACAAAAAATGGGTTGCTCATTGTCTTGGTGAGTTTGGTGGCACTGATTCCCATTTACGTGCAAGTTTTCCGGGATTTCCAGGTTCGAACTGGGATTGTACATAATTCCGAATTGGTTCCAACAATTCTAGTTCCCGGATCTTCAGCTTCACAAAATCGGTTTAATGACTTTGTGCGGGAGTTAGATCAAAAACAGCAAAAGCATAGTCTAGTTAAAGTAATTGTCGATACAAATGATAACCTTAACATTACTGGAAAAATTAAAACTGGTGACCACCATCCGTATATTGTGATTGCCTTCCAAAACAATAAAGATGGTTATTCAAATATCAAAAAGCAGTCTAAATATCTAGCAATTGCCCTTGATAAACTTGAAAAGAAGTATAATTTTTCGTCGATCAATGCAATTGGGCATTCTAATGGTGGTCTGATTATTACTCGTTATCTTGAAGAATATTATAATAAAAAGACTTTTGGAATCAATAAGCTGATGACAATTGGAACGCCGTATAATTTTGATGAAAAATATCTTAAGCCGCAAACTAAGATGTTAAAAGATATGACTAAAGCCGGAAAGAAATTACCATCTGGCCTGACCGTCTTTAGTGTTGGTGGTGCAAACGTCGATGGTAGTGATGGCATCGTGCCTTTTGCAAGTGTTGCTTCTGGTCGGGGAATTTATCAAGGAAATGTCGCCCATTATACGTTAATTATGGTGACTGGGGCTGATTCGGATCATTCAGCATTGCCAGAAAATATGGAAATTATTGATATTATTAAGCAATTCATTCTAACTCGTTGACGAGACTAAAAAAAGTCGGTATACTAACTACTTGTAATTGAATAAAAGATTAGAGGTCGCAACTAACATCAGTAACTAATTGAGCCGGTGGGTCATGAGATTAGTGAAAGGGGCAGTTGCCGAAATGAAGAGCAGACATGTCTCTTTGTTGGTCTATACGTTAATAGCGTGTAGATTGTCGCGACTATTAATGTTGCGGAGCGCTATCGACAAATCCTATCGACTAATTTATAGTCCGCGGTCTGTTTGATGGAGCAGATTGCGGATTTTTTTATTTTACAAAGCATAATATTTTATCAAAAAAGATGAAGGAGACTACGCATGGCAGAACAACAGAATGGCTTAAAACGAACAATGCAAACTAGGCATCTATCTATGATTGCATTAGGTGGAACAATTGGAACGGGTCTTTTTGTGACCTCGGGAGCAACGATTTCACAAGCTGGACCAATGGGAGCGCTGGTGGCTTATGGTGTCATTGGCTTGATGGTGTTCTTCTTGATGACTTCGTTGGGCGAAATGGCCACGAATAATCCGGTCTCTGGTTCATTTTCAACGTATGCAGACATGTATGTTGAACCGGCTTTTGGCTTTGCAATGGGCTGGAACTATTGGTTTAACTGGGCGATTACGGTCGCAGTGGAAGCTTCAACTGTCGGCGTCGTCATGGGATTTTGGTTCCCCCACGTGCCAACTTGGATCTGGTCGGCGATTGTCATGGTGCTCATCACGGCAATTAATCTAATGTCTGCGCGCACTTATGGCGAGACCGAATTTTGGATGGCGCTAATTAAAGTTGTTGCAGTTATTGCGTTTTTGGCGATTGGAGTTTTGACAATAATCGGGGCATTTAGCTATCACCCTGATGTCGTTAAGAATTTGACGGCGAACGGACATCATGGCTTTATTGGCGGAATCAATGGAATTTTGGCTGTCTTCATGGTCGCAGGTTTCTCATTTCAAGGGACAGAATTGATTGGGATTACGGCCGGTGAATCAGCAACTCCTGAGACTTCGGTTCCAAAAGCAATTAAGCAAGTCTTTTGGCGCATTTTGCTCTTCTATATTTTTGCGATTTTAGTGATCGGAGCGATCGTTTATTATAAGGATCCAAATTTGTTGAAGGCTTCTGAAACCAACATTGCTGTCTCACCATTCACGCTGGTCTTTAAGCAAGCTGGATTTGCGGCTGCAGCTTCAATTATGAACGCCGTGATTTTGACGGCGGTGATTTCTTCTGCTAACTCTGGAGTGTATGCTTCATCACGGATGCTCTGGTCAATGGGGCAAACGGGAATGGCACCAAAGATTTTTGGTAAAGTAAACAATAAAACTGGAATCCCAGTTCCTGCTTTGCTCTTGACTGTTACAGTTGGCCTTTTGACATTCTTGACAGCGATTCTAGGACCACATGTTTATTATTATTTGGTTGCGGCTTCTGGTTTGTCAGGATTCATTGCGTGGATTGGAATTGCCGTTTCACATTATCGTTTCCGCCGTGCTTTTATCAAGCAAGGGCATCATGTCTCGGAGCTTCGGTATCATGCAAAATGGTTCCCAGTTGGTCCAATTTTAGCTTTGATTCTCAGCATTGTCGTGGTTGTCGGGCAAGATACAGCATCATTTAGCGGGTCGATTAGCCACTGGAATTGGCAAGGAATCATCACGACTTACATGGCATTGCCGCTCTTCATCATTCTTTATGTCGTGTACAAAATCCGGCATAAGTCAAAGCTGCGCAAATTGAGTGAGATTGATTTGAGTTCACAGCGAGAAGATTAATTCGAGAGTATGTATCTTGTTGATATTTTTCAGAATCGCTTCTCTGAGCAATGCAATCAAACACTAAAACAGCGAAGAACTTTTGGCTTCAAAATTTCTGAATGGTAAAAATATCGTAGAAAGATTTAATGAGCTTAAATTTTTTGATTGATTTTAAGTACGATCAGAGACTGATGAATTTATTCATCGGTCTTTTTATGTACCACACTAAACCAATGCATTAATTAGCAACACCAAACTTACTAACTAGTGATAGATACCTATCTGAACCATGGCAAAATATGGTATTATTTTAGTAAATCTAACGTGTTGTGCTAGTTGTGTAACATCATGGTCATTTTTAACTTGCGTGGTTGTTTTCAATAAAGATAGTAAATGGCGACACGGTCCCATTCGACTATTAATTTCGTTTTCACGAAATTTAGTCGAATTGGTGCCGCTACCTCGCTAGATCACCTACTATCATTATTTCAAACACCCCCGCTTAAAATAAATGACCAAGATGTTGCATATGGAATATTGCCCTTTGATTGAGCAGCGTAGCGATTCTGTCGTCGGATGTAATTTCCTGCCGAATCGTGGTGCACCATTTCTCTAACACCAGGATCCAACGGTTAGTGAAATTGGCGAATTATTTCGCCTTGCATCTCGATTCGTGTAGGGAAATCCGAGCGTAAAGAATCTTTAGCGAAGCTGATCAAACAAAGTCCAATATTACATAACTATCACAACGCAATAAATCTAACAAAAATTAAGGGGCACATCATGAGCTGGCAAGAAATAGTAGTTGAAACCCAAACCGAAGCGGTCGAAGCAGTTAGCAATATCTTAATGGAGGCAGGAGCAGAGGGGATTCAAATCGATGACGCTGCCGATGTTGATGCGTTTCAACCAAATGATCCAACGGTCTGGATTGACTGGGATACAGTAGCTCATCGTGAACAAGGAGCGAGTGTTGCTGGCTTCTTTTCGACTGACGTAAAATTGATTGAGCTAATGGATGACATTCGCCTGAAAGTGGCGCGTTTAGCAACGTTTGGCCTGAATCCAGAGCCGGGAACGGTCTCTGCTAAAGCTGTTAAAGATGAAGATTGGGCGACTGAATGGCAAAAATATTATCATCCAGTTCGTGTGACACGGCATTTAACGGTTGTGCCTAAATGGGAAGAATACACGCCGGAAAATCAAGATGAGAAGCACATTATTCTTGATCCAGGAATGGCTTTTGGAACAGGAACTCATCCAACTACTCGACTGATGTTGCAAGCTCTTGAAATCACTGTGCGCGGTGGAGAGCGGACTTTGGATATTGGAACTGGTTCTGGTGTTTTAAGTATTGGAGCAAAGCAATTGGGCGTTGGTTCGATCCTAGCGACCGATATTGATGAAGTTGCGGTTCGTTCTGCGCAATTAAACTTTGATTTAAACCCGATTGCAAAAGATGTCCAAGTAATTGCCAGTGATCTATTAAATGATGTCCCTGCGCAAAAATTCGACTTGGTTATTGCTAACATGCTTTCAGAAGTTTTAGTACCGTTAATTCCAGACGTTGAAAAATATTTGGTACACGGCGGAAACTTTTTGCTTTCAGGAATTTATGAAGACAAGGCGATTGTGATTTTGGAGTTGCTCCAATCAAATGGCTATGTCGTGGATGAAACCATGAAACTGGGCGAATGGTACGGAATCATTAGTCATCTACCAAATGAGGATGCGTAAGAATGCAAAGATATTTTTTAATTGAAATGCCAAATGAATCCCGATTTGAATTGGACGAGGAAACTAAACATCATTTAATGAATGTGTTGCGTGGCCAAGTTGGAACGAAAGCTGAATTTGTCACACCTGAACAAACGTTGTTGATTGCCGAAGTGGCCGAAATAAATGCTGAACAAGTTTGGATGAAGGTCATCGAAGAGCAGACTGTTGCAGTTGAATTACCAGTTGCAGCGACTTTAGTTTTAGGACTCGCAAAGGGTGATAAGCCAGAATTGGTCGTTCAAAAAGCAACAGAGCTCGGTGCGACAGCCTTTATCTTTGTGGAAACGGAATTTTCAGTAGCGCACTGGGGTAGCAAGGCAGAACGTAAGCTAGAGCGTCTCAGAAAAATTGCACGTGGGGCAGCCGAACAAAGTCATCGTTTAAAGATTCCATCGATTGAGTATGCTGAACGGTTGAATGAATTGCAGCTGCCAGATGAAAGCGTCAAGGTTGTGGCGTGGGAAGAAAGCGCTAAGGCTGACGAACGGGCGAATCTTGTGACTGCGCTAACTGATGCTCAAAATGTAAGAGAAATTGTATTTTTGATTGGTCCAGAGGGCGGTTTGAGCAAAAATGAGTTACAATATTTAACAGAAGAACTTGGATTTATGGCAGCAGGGTTTGGACCGCGAATTTTGCGAGCGGAGACAGCCCCTTTGTATGCTATGAGCGTCTTGAGTTACGTTACAGAATTAGATCAAAGATAAGTGAAGGCGATTATATATGCGAGAATTTAAAAAAATAGCAAGTTGGCAGTTTTGGATTATGATGCCCATTTTTGGATGGTTGATTCCTTGGATTTTTAACGAAATGCCTTCTGGGATCAAGTCTTATAAGCTAGTGGTGTCGCTGTTCATCTTGAATATGTTATTTAGTGTTTATGTTGGTGCGTACTTGCGCAAACACGGATCTTTTTGGTATCTATTACCAATTTGGCCCATTATCTTTGCGATTGGTGTCGCATTTGGCTTGAACTCAATTCTATACGGGTTCTTTTTGGCATTAGCATATCTAATTATCGAATTATTTGCTTATACGCCAGGTCAGGAAGAAGAAATCGATATTGAAAAACAAATCCCAGTTGACGGTGGAATTAAAGAAGTGAAATAAAGATAAATTAATCTCCCACTTTCTACCCTCAATTATAAAATATACTAAAAGGCTGCTAGACATAGTTCTGGCAGTCTTTTTTAGCGGAAAAAATGCTGACACTGGCGCTGTAATATCCCTTAATATAAACGTAACTAAATAGAAATAAAGAGCGCAAAGCCTAATTTAATCATGTTTATAACGCTATGGTCGAAAATGGTGTGGTGGCAGGTGGTGGTGGATAGTGGCAATGAGTGGAGGAAAGTGGTAAATTATACATATGAATCATTGCAATTAGACTATGCTGCAACTAATGACGGAAGGAGGAATGCTCATCATGTTTATGGGAACTTACGAACACTCGCTTGATACCAAAAATCGCTTGATCATTCCTGCTAAGTTTCGGAATCAGCTCGGTACAAGTTTTGTAGTGACAAAGGGAAATGAAAATTCTCTCCACGCATACAGTCAAACTGGTTGGGAAGCATTTGAAGAAAAGCTAAATCAGTTGCCCTCTAACAATCCAAAGGTTCGTCAATACAAGCGGGCGGTCTTGGCTGGAGCAACTGAAGCAGAATTTGATAAGCAAGGGCGAATCGTGATTCCAAATAATTTGAAGGAACACGCAGAACTTGAAAAAGATGTTGTCATCATCGGTTATGGTGAAAACGAATTCGAGATTTGGGATGCACACAAGTTTAGCGAGTACAACACTGAAGTCACTGAGAACTTCGATGACATTTCGGCTGAATTATCAGACTTAGGATTCGAAATTTAAAAAAATAAGCTAGGAGGAGCACAGCACATGGCCGAATTTAAACACGTCACAGTACTATTGAACGAAGCCATTGATAATTTGGCTGTGCAACCAACTGGAACATATGTCGATGCAACTTTGGGTGGCGGAGGGCATTCGCAATTATTAGCAAGTAAGTTAACGACAGGAAAGTTGTGGTCGTTTGATCAAGACATCACGGCGATTGAATATAATCAAACGCATCTGGCTTCTGAATTAGCTGCCGGCAAGATTGAGTTTATTCAAAATAATTTCCGGAATTTGCAAAGTGCATTAGCAGAAGTAGGTGTGACTGGCATAGATGGAATTGTCTATGATTTAGGTGTTTCGTCTCCACAGTTTGATGACGGACAACGGGGCTTCTCATATAACTACGATGCACCTCTTGATATGCGGATGAATCAATCGCAAGAACTCAACGCTCGCACGGTGGTGAACGATTGGTCATTTAATGACTTAATGCGGATATTGTCACGGTATGGCGAAGAAAAATTTGCAAAGTCGATTGCTCGTGCGATTGAACGCGAACGGGCAGTCAAGCCGATTGAGACAACTTTCGAACTAGTTGATGTAATCAAGTCAGCCATTCCAATGGGCGCACGTCGGACTGGTGGACATCCCGCTAAGAAGTCATTCCAGGCGATTAGGATTGCAGTCAACGATGAACTTGGTGCAGTCGAAGAATCATTGCAACAAGCACTTGATTTGTTAAATGTGAACGGTCGCATTTCTGTCATTACGTTTCATAGCTTGGAAGATCGCCTAGTTAAGACAATGTTTAAAGAAAAAACTAGTCTTCCAGAATTGCCAAATGGCTTGCCTGTGATTCCAGATGAAATGCAGCCAGATTTTAAATCAATTACGCGTAAACCAATTTTAGCTTCAGAAGAAGAGTTGGCGGAAAATCACCGTGCTCATTCGGCCAAGCTACGAGTTATACAAAGAATGCGCTAAACAGTAGATAATTTCTCAAAAAAGAAGGATAATAAGAGGACAGAGTTATGGCACAATCAGCTCAACAATTTCAATATGCCAATGTTGCTCCTAAAATTAAGCAGCAACCCCGTCGTCGTGTCCAACCACGCCCACAAAAGGTTCGTTTTGCACCTGTTGCTTGGCGACAAGATGTTCGTCATTTGGTGAGCGCGATTGTGATCATAGCAATGTTTGCCATGGGTAGCGTGTGGATTACCAACCAAACGACCGCGTTTAACGAACAAGCGCAAATTAAATCAGCACAATTAGATAAGTTGCGGAATGCCAATAACGATGCTAAAGAACAAATTAGTGCATTGACGACGCAAGACCGGTTGAATGACATCGCCCAAAAGGCAGGGATGACTTTGCAGAATCAAAATATTAAAAATGTTAAATAATACAGAGGAAAACGGATGTTAAATAAAGGAAACTCAAAACGCTCGAAGTACGCAATCTTAATTATGCTTCTCGTGTTGACTGGTGTAGTTTTCTATATTGGCTACCGTTTTTTTGCTGTCGCCATTACTAAAAACGTCGATAATGTTAATCTAGAGCAACGAGCCCAGACGCTGTATCGGTCGCAGAGCAAGGTTTTGGCTAAGCGTGGTCAGATTTATGATGCTGTGGGTAATGTTTTGGCTGAAAACGCCTCAGTCTATACGATTCAGGTTGTTTTGCAAGAGGATCAGTCTACATATGTTAAACCAAGTCAAATTAATTCCGTGGCAAAAAAGTTAGCTAAGGCGCTGGGTGGAGAGGCTAGTGATTATGCTAAAACGATTCGTAGTGGAATTAAACACAAGTATTTTCAGGTGCAATTTGGAACGATTGGCTCTAATATTCCACAAGAAAAATATGCAGAGATTAAAAAAGAAAATATTCCTGGCGTTAAATTTGAGTCACATCCAGCACGACTATATCCAAATGGACAGTTTGCGTCAGATTTAATTGGCGCAGTGAGCTCAAAGGGGACGGATATTTTAAGTGGAATTTCTGGAATCGAAGCGGCGTGGAATACTAAATTAACTGGAACTGATGGGATCAATACGACCAGTGTGGACAGTACTGATGTCGATGTGGCCAAAGCGAGCTTGGCAACTAAAAATGGTTATGATATATATACGACCTTGAACACAAAGCTGCAATCGGCCTTGGAAAGCAAGATGAACGAATTGCAAGGCGATATGAAGCCCAAGCAAGCATTCGCAGCAATCGTGGATACAACTAACGGCGATATTGTTGCTGAGACTCAACGGCCAACGTATAACGCAACGACCGAGCAAGGCTTTGGTGATTTTTGGCAAAATTTGCTGGTGCAAGAGCCATACGAGCCAGGTTCAGTTTTGAAGGGAATCACGTTAGCAGCGGCGATTGACACAGGCAACTGGGATGGCAATGCAACTTATCAATCTGGTTCGATTCAAATTGATGATAAAGAAGTTAAAGATTGGAATGACGGTGCTGGTTGGGGCCGGATTCCATTTTCACAGGGAATCGCGGTTTCTTCTAACGTGGCAATGGTCTTGACAGAACAAAAGATGGGCCCTGACACGTGGGGCAAGTACATCCGTAACTTCCAATTCCTTAAGCCAACTAAAATTGGGTTGAATGATGAAGCTTCAGGTTCAATGAATTTCCGTTATCCGATTGAACAAGCAAGCACGGCCTTTGGACAAGGAATTAAAGTTACACCAGCACAGATGTTGCAAGCGTATACTGCAATTGCTGGAAACGGGGACGAACTAAAGCCACAAATCATTTCAAAGATTGTAGATCCAAACACTAAGAAAGTTGTCTATGCTTCAAAGCGGCAAAAAATTGCTAAGCCCATTAAGACTGAAACAGCCGAAGCAACTCGTAAAGAGCTAGAAAACGTGATTTACAATGAACACGCGATTGGGAAGATGTACGCGATTCCAGATGTGCGAACGACAGGTAAGTCTGGAACAGCGCAGATTTCAACGGCCAATGGATATACGGCTCCGGGTGATAATAAGAACGAAATCCATTCATGGATGGGAATGGCTCCGTCTGATAATCCACGTTACATGATGTATATCGTGGTTAAGGAACCGCAAGAAAATACAGGCAATATCGCTAAAGACATGTCGAATGTTTTCGTTTCTATGATGCAACAAGCGCTGCAAATGAGTCCTGCCGATGATAAGGTCGTGGTGAGTGCCAAGCAAAAGGTGCAGATCCCAACAGTTGAAAATGAAAGTGTCGATGCAGCTAAAAAAGAAATCGAAGCTAATCGTCTTGCGCCAATTGTGCTAGGTTCAGGCAAGACTGTTAAAGCACAGTATCCTGAAGGTGGAGAAGCGGCGTTGATCAATCAGCGTGTCCTCTTGAACACTGGTAAGAATTTGAAGGTACCAGACATGCATGGCTGGGCTAAGTCTGACGTGCTGGCATGGGGAAGCATGGCTAAGATTAAAATTAATCTAAGCGGATCAGGTTTCTTGACGGAACAATCAGTTGTACCTGAGACTGCGTTGTCGGATGGAATTCATGAAATCACGGTCAAATTTACCATACCAAAGAGTTAATGAATTATAATGGACAAAGAGTTAAAAAACAGAGGACAAGGAGAGAAAAATGATAGTTAATTGGTTACCAGGAATGATTTTTGCCTTTCTTGCGACATTTATTGGTACGCGTGTTTTGCGTGAATGGTTCATGAAAATTAAGGTGCAACAATTAGTGATGCGTAATGGTGGTAAGGGACCTGATCATCAGGCCAAAATGGGGACGCCAACGATGGGTGGTGCCGGTTTTATTGTCATTATTTTCATCTTGTTTATCTTTAAGCAACTTTTCTCTGGTGGAATGAATCCTACGAGCTGGGCAATGATGGCTGCAATGCTGTTATACGCGCTAGTTGGCGGGTTTGATGATAGCATTAAAATTTTTGAACATCGGGATGAAGGTTTTCGCTTTTTGCCAAAGTTAGGCTTTCAAATTTTTGCTGGAGTAGTTGCCTTGGCGCTATTACTCGTTGGAAAGTTTAATTTCGTGCTTAATTTTGGTTTCTTGACTGTCAATAATTTAGCAATCTTTGCCGTGTTAACAATTTTGTGGCTCGTCGGTTGGTCAAATGCAGTCAACTTAACAGATGGCTTGGACGGCCTTGCAACTGGATTGGCAATCATTGCTTATTCAGTGTACCTGTTGGTCGCCATCAAGCAAGGAAATAGCGATATTGCCTTCTTAAACGCTGTGATTATCGGAGCATTGCTAGCGTTCTTTACGTGGAACCAATATCCAGCTCATATTTTCATGGGTGACACAGGTTCACTAGCCCTCGGAGCTGGACTAGCGATGAATGCACTGGTGTTGCACGTTGAGTGGTCAATTTTGTTGGTCGGGTTGGTCTTTATGCTCGAAACGCTTTCAGTGATTATTCAAGTTGGTAGTTTCCGCTTACGGAATGGAAAGCGGGTATTCTTGATGACCCCAATTCACCATGCGTTTGAAAAAGGTGGCATTACAATGAATCCAGATAAGCCTTGGTCAGAATGGCGAGTTGACTTGTTCTTTTGGGCAGTTGGATTAGTAGCAGCAATTATTTATTTAGTAATTTTCTTATAGACAAAGCAATTTTTTAGTTGAATTGGAAAGAAGGAAGACTTAAATGGCAAGGAATGTTTTGGTAATTGGATACGCGCGTTCAGGGGCAGCCGTGGCTCGTTTGTTAATTAACGAAGGGGCAACAGTCACTGTTTCTGATCCGCAACTAGATCTCGAGGATTCACGGGTAATTGCTCTGCAAGACAAAGGAGTCACTTTTACGACTGAGCAGGGCAATGACCTCTTAGAAAATGTTGATGTGATTGTTAAAAATCCTGGTATTCCATATTCAGCACCAATTCTGGCAGAAGCTTTGCGCCGTGGAATTCCGACTGAAGTTGAAGTGGTTGAAGCACAAAAATATATTACTGGCAATTGGATTGCTATCACTGGTTCAAATGGTAAAACGACCACAACTGAGATGGTTGCAGCAGTGATGCGAAGTGTGGCCAATGAGCAACACAAGGTCGTCGTGGCTGGGAATATTGGTACGCCAGTTTCTGAAGTCGCACCAAGTTTGACGGCTGAAGACACTTTAATTACCGAGCTTTCGAGTTTCCAACTTTGGGATATGCCAACTGCACATCCTCATTTTGCTGTGGTGACAAACATTTTTGCGTCTCATTTGAATTGGCATGCAGATCGGCAAGAGTATATTGATGCCAAGATGAATATCACCAAGAACCAAACGGCAGATGATTATTTGTTGATGAATTGGGATACAGAAGAATGGCGTGAGTTGGCACAGCGGTCACAAGCTCAGATTATTCCGATTTCACGTGAGGCTAATTCAAAAGATGGAGCCTACGAACAAGATGGCGTTTTATATTTCCGCGATGAAGCAGTGATGCAGGCTGACCAACTCGGTGTGCCAGGTGAGCATAATATTGAGAATGCGCTGGTTGCAATTGCGATTGGACGTTTAAATGGAGTTCCGGTAAAACTCATTTCTGATGTGCTCGAACATTTTTCTGGTGTTGAACATCGCTTGCAGTTTGTTCGCGAATACGCTGGACGACAAATTTACAATGATTCAAAGGCGACAGACATTGAGGCAACGCAAAAAGCTTTGTCAGGATTTAAAACGCCGGTTGTTTTGTTAGCTGGTGGATTAGAACGTGGTGATGAATTGCAACGTTTGGCACCTGATTTTAAGCAACATGTACGCGCACTGGTAACGTTTGGACAGACTGGTTCGCGTTTAGCTAAGATTGCTGATGAAATTGGACTGCCAAATGTCGCCGTTGAAAGTGCCCAAACTGCTTTTGCGACTGCTTTTGATTTGAGTGAGGCAGGCGATGTGATTCTTTTGTCACCGGCTGCAGCTTCGTGGGACCAATTTCCTAATTTCGAAACCCGTGGCGCATTATTTGTAAAGTCAGTTGAAGACTTTATCAAAGCAAAGGAGCAATAAGATGAAAGTCGTATTTTCTGGTGGTGGCACAGGCGGTCATATTTACCCAGCGTTAGCAACTATTTCAGAATGGAAAAAGCAAGACCCAGATCTTGATGTGCTCTATATTGGTGGCGAACGTGGCTTGGAAAAAGATATTGTGCCGGCTGCTGGAATTAAATTCGAACACGTGGCTGTTCAAGGATTTGTGCGTTCAGCGTCGATCGAAAATTTCAAGACAGTCTATTTGTTTCTAACGGCGGTCAAAAAAGCTAAGACATTTTTGAAAAAGTTTCAACCAGATGTCGTTGTCGGAACCGGTGGATATGTTTCCGGACCAGTTCTGTACGCAGCGCAAACAATGGGAATTCCAACCGTGATTCATGAACAAAACTCGGTCGTGGGTGTGACCAATAAATTTTTGGCGCGCAAGGTGACCAAAGTTGGAGTGGCATTTCCAGCGGCGATGAAGGATTTTAAGGAAGCAACAGTCGTGGGAAATCCGCGGGCTCAGCAAGTTGTGGCTGGTGAGCAAGATAATCATTTTGATTTTGCAACGTTGGGATTAAAAAATGATGTACCCACTGTGATGATTTTTGGTGGTTCACAAGGAGCGCCAAAGCTTAATCAAGCAGTTATTTCGGCGCTTCATCAATTCAATAACCAACCGTATCAGATCTTGTTTGCGACAGGTCAAAAGCGATACGAAGATGTTCAAACAAAGTTGCGCGAAAATGGAATTATTCCTGCAGGCAACGTGGCAATTGTGCCATATATTGCCAATATGCAAGAATTGATGCCACGCGTCGATTTGGTAATTGGACGTGCTGGAGCAACTAGTATGGCGGAACAAACCGCGCTAGGTAAGCCAATGGTTTTGATTCCAAGCCCGTACGTGACGAATGATCATCAGACCAAAAATGCAAAAAGTATGGTCGATGCAGGTGCTGCGGAGATGATTACGGAAGATTCGTTATCGGGAACGACTTTGTTTGGAACGGTTGATAATTTGATGAAAAATGATGACGCTCGCAATAATATGGCAAAAAATTCTGCCAAGTTAGGTGTACGTGATGCGGCGGATGAGTTTATAGAATTGATTAAAGAGAGCATGTAGAAACGTTTTTGCTGCAAGCAAAATATTTTTGCCGAGCTAATTGAGTTTCGTTCGTTACGTGCAACGTGACGAAAAGAAACTGGATTAGAGTCGGTGAAAATAAGTTTCGAAAGGCGTTTATAAGAGAGCATGTAGAAACGTTTTTGCTGCAAAATACAAAAGAAGGGAGGAAGCGTTATGACTAAGCCAATTGATTCAAAAGAAGAACCAGAGTTAGAACCTGCAACAGAGGAAGATGAAATAGTTTCATCCAAAGAAATCGCCCGGCATTTAGAAGAACTGCTTGGTGCGCAATCAGATGATGAGAACGAAGATGAAATTCCAGAGCAAGAAAACTCTGATTTTGACAAGCAAGAGAATGGTGAACGTCAGCTTCCTTCATTCAAAAATATTTTTCAGGCGAAACGACTTGGTCAAATTGGCTGGAGTCAAAAGCATGAACATATACTGACTTATCGCGAATTGCATGCAGTTCGGATGTTATTAATTTTAGGATTAGCAGCCATCTTTTTAACCCTATTACTTTCACCAATTTCCGCAGTCAAGAACATTGAGGTTACTGGGAATTCAGACTTGTCTAAAAAAGAAGTTCTGGCAGCAGCAAAGATTCATTCGCGCATGTCAATTAGTGAATTGTTTACTGAACAGCATTTCTTTATTGATAGCGCTAAAAAAAATCCACAGATCAGCCAACTACAGATTAAATATCTGGCGGCCAACGTCGTACAAATTCACATCAAAGAGATTGTCAAGGTTGGTTTTGTGAAAGTGAATGATAAATATTATTACGTTTTAGCAGATGGACGGTATATCGCTGCGCCACTTGGTGAGTTTGATCAGCGAAATTTGCCTTTGTATGACAATTTTAAGAGCCATGCGAAGTTGAAATTGGTCACACAGCAAGTTGGTGAATTATCGCCGGCGTTGCGTAACGGTATTTCAGAAGTTCTTTGGTCACCAACGAAAGAAAATGCTGCACGAGTCATGCTAATTATGGATGATGGAAATGAAGTGCTTGTTAACGCGAACAGTTTAGCTAAAAATATGCAATATTATCCAGGAATGGCAGTTCAAGTGACCGAAAAAGGGGTCGTTGATTTGCAAGTTGGGGCATATTTTCAACCATATGGACAATAATGAGTAAATACCATAGATACCAAGCGGTAATTTATGGTATTATTTTAATTATAAGAATTTAAATTAATCTGACACAATTGTCTGGAGAATAGGAGGGTTGCTAATGGCCAATCACGGAATGATTGTTGGCCTAGATGTCGGAACGAATACCGTCAAGGTTTTGGTTGCCGATGTCAGGGACAAACAAGTAAATGTGATCGCTGTTGGGAGGGCCGTTTCGCATGGTGTTAAACGAGGAGTAGTTGTCGATATTGACGCTGCTGCCAACGACATTCGTGCAGCCCTAGCCCAAGTAACCGAACAAACCAACCAAACCGTGACCGAAGTGATTGCTAGCATTCCCGCTACCGCAATTCAAATGAAAGCGGTCAAAGGAACGGTTGCAGTACATGATTCACAACATATTTCATATGCTGATGTTGCTGCAGCTGTTGAACAAGCGGTTAATATCCCACTTGGACAGGATCAAGCGATTATTGATTTAACTCCGCAAGAATTTGAAGTTGATGATTTAACCGGAGTTGTTGATCCCAATGACATGGTCGGAACTCATCTGACTTTGAAGGGAATTGCTTATTCAGGGCCACGGCAACTTGTGACAAACTTGCAAGCAGCAATTGAAAAAGCTGGGCTCCGGCTCCGTGATATGGTTTTGGCTCCGCTAGCGTATAGTCAAACCATTCCATCAGATGCTGAACAAGAGTTTGGAACTGTGCTACTTGATATGGGTGCTGGTCAAACAACGGCAACAATCGTACACAATCACCAAATTAAATTCATCTCAACATTTACTGCAGGTGGAGCTAATATTACAAAAGACATCAGTACTGTTTTAAATATTAGTACCAAGGAAGCCGAAAACTTAAAGCTTGATGCAGGAGTTGCTTCACCAGAGTTTGCGAATCCAACGAATCAATTAACAATTAATCCTGTTGGTCAAGAAGCTATGCGGATTAGCGAAGTTGAGTTGGCTGAAATTATCGGTGCGCGTGTGCAACAAATTGTCGCAAAGTTGGGCGAGCGACTAGACGCAGTTTCAGCATTCCAACTTCCTGGTGGCATGATTGTTGCTGGTGGTAGTGCGGCGCTGAAAAATACCGCTGAAGTGTTGAAGAAGGAGTATGGTGTGAACGTGAAATTATTCATGCCAAACGAAATCGGACTGCGCCATCCAGCGTATGTTGGAGCTTGGACGGTTGTAAACTATGCAGCGCGTCAAACCCAAGTCGCATTGATTGTGAAGCAAGCTTTGTATGGATTGCCACTATCATTTGCAAACACGCAAGGAATTCCGGCGGCAGGTCAAAATAAACGACCAGCTTGGGATAACCTTAAGACCTCACTTACAAATGGAATTGGGCAGTCTCAACCGGATGAACAGCTATCACCTGGATATTCGGGTGAGCCTGAACAACCACGCTCGTCTACTCCTAGACGGTCGATTGGCCAACGCGTGAGTGCTTGGTTCAAGGAATTATTTAACTAACTAAAAACAGCTAATTACGAAAGAGGAGTATCCCATGGATATGCAAATTGAAAACCGACCAATTGGTGCAGCGATTAAAGTCATTGGTGTTGGTGGCGGTGGTGGAAATGCCATCGCACAAATGGTCGCCAGCGGTGTCACAGGAGTCCAATTTATTGTGGCCAATACTGACGCCCAAGCACTTGCTATTTCGCCAGCCGAAGTAAAGATCCAAATCGGAGCAAAGGCAACTAAGGGGCTTGGAGCAGGTGCTCGTCCAGAAGTTGGTGCCGAGGCTGCGTCAGAATCAGAATCAGAAATTGCTGAAGCTTTAGCTGGTGCTGATATGGTCTTTGTCACTGCCGGAATGGGTGGTGGAACTGGAACCGGAGCCGCACCAATTGTCGCACGTATCGCTAAAGAAGCTGGTGCATTGACAGTTGGTGTCGTAACGCGTCCCTTTAGTTTTGAAGGGCCAAAGCGTGGAACGGCTGCAGCAGAAGGACTTGCTAATTTAAAGAAGAACGTTGATTCTTTGATTGTTGTTTCAAATAACAACCTTTTGCAAGTGCTCGACCGTAACACAACAATGATTGACGCCTTTAAGATGGCTGACTCAGTGCTTGTAAACGGAGTGACTGGAATTTCACAATTGATTACAAATCCTGGTCTAATCAACGTCGACTTTGCTGATGTTAAGACAGTGATGGAAAATAAGGGAACTGCTGTGATGGGAATCGCAACAGCTGCTGGTGAAAGTGCTGCCGCTGATGCAACTAAGGCCGCTATCAAGTCACCATTGCTTGAATCTAAGATTGATGGAGCCACAGACGTGTTGCTATCAGTCAAGGGTGGATACAGCATGCCTTTGTTTGCCGCTCAAGAAGCCGCTGACGCAATTAAGGAAGCTGCCGGAGACAATGTGAACGTTATCTTTGGAACGACCTTAGACGAAGCATTAGGCGATGATATTATGGTTACGATCGTTGCAACTGGGATCGATCAACCAACAACGCCAAAGGTTGAATTAAACGTTAATAGCGCCACTCAACCAGCAGCCAATGCTTTTAATCAATCACGACCAGCAGCACCTCAACCAACGCAAACTAAGCCAGCTCAAAATTCAAATGATCCATTTGCTGGTTGGAATGCATTTGAATCAACATCTAACAATGAAACAGCTGCGGTGAACGAAGCGCCAGCACAACAATCACCTGTTTCAGCTGACACACAATCATTTGATTCATTCGCTAACGATGGAACAGATGAAGATGAAGTTGAACGCCCACCTTTCTTTGCTTGGAAGAATCGTGACAACAACTAACGGAGAATAGGAAATGGGATTCATGGATACTTTTAAAAAGTTTTTTAATTCAGATGAAGAAGATTATGAGTACAGTGCTTCTTCACAAGGATATTATGAAAATGATGATGCCCAAAATGCTGGACCATCAATTGCTACACCACAGCCTGAATCACGGCCAAAAGCAAACAAGCGGGCCAACGTTCTTGCGATGGATGCAGCACGTCAAGGTGAAGCCTCAAAGATTGTCGTCTTCGAGCCACGCATTTATTCTGACGTGAAAGAGATTGTCAATGAAATTTTGGGTGGCAATGCTGCTTTGGTGAATTTTAGTTCAATTGACAATGCTCAATCAATGCGGATTGTTGACTACTTGGCTGGTGCAGCTCAAGCAGTTGATGGAAGCGTGCAACGAATTGGAGAGTCAATTTTCCTTGCAGCACCACATAACTTTGAAATTTCAGGAACGATTTCACAAAATTTGGGAAATACGTTTGGCAACTAAATTGGAGCTAGTATGAATTTAATCATTTCGTTGTTGCACTATTTGATTCAAGCTTTTGAAATCTTGATCGTGTTATCAGCATTGATGTCGTGGTTGCCAGGCGCAGCACAATCACCACTTGGCCGGTGGGTCTACAGTATTGCTGGAATCGTGGTTAATCCAGTGCGCCGGGTAATGCCGCGGACCGGGATGATCGACTTTTCACCATTGGCCGCTTTGTTAATTCTTGAAGCGGCCGAGATGGGACTGCGTGTGCTAAGTCAAATATTTATATAACTAATCAAAGAAAAGAGGTACAACTGAATGGTTGATAATGTGAAGCAACATTTTCGACCGGCCGAGGCCTCTTTTATTGATTTAAGTGAGGGTTATATTCGCCAAGTGTTTGATGAATATCGGCCGGTCCTGACAAATTTTTTGAATCCACGACAGCGCTACATTTTAGAAACGCTGGTAAATCAGCATGATGAAATAAAAATGTTGGCAAACGGTGGGTTTAAAGATGCTGAGAGTCAGAGAGTTTTGCTCTTTCCAGAATATTACGAGCCTGAGCTAAAGGATTTTGAAATCGCAGCAATTGAGATTAATTATCCGACCAAGTTTACTGACTTGCACCATAGCACGGTACTTGGAACGCTGATGCACGCGGGAATTGAGCGAGACAGCGTTGGCGATATTGTGACTAATGGCAATGGCAATGGCATTTGGCAGTTTGTACTGACGGAACCAATGGCCAGGTTTGTGCAAACAACTTTAGACCATATTGGAAAAGTAAAAGTTCGGTTTGAGTCGATCGAATTGACAACATTGATTGAACATCTGGAAGAGTGGGAAGAGATCGAAACGACGGTCGCAGCGCTACGATTGGATATTATTGTTGCAAATGGGTATAATATATCTAGAACACATGCAAAAGAAATAATTGAGCGTGGTTCTGTTCGTGTTAATTGGATTGATATTCCAAGACCGGATTACTTATTAGCCGTCAATGATTTAATATCAGTGCGCAAGTATGGACGGATCAAACTCATTGATGAAAATGGGTTAACAAAAAAAGATAAATGGCGCATTACGTTGGCCGTTATTAAGAAGTAGAAAGAGGATATGAATATGGCACTTACACCACAAGAAATTCACTCAAAAGAGTTTACTAATCGCGGACGTGGCTTCGACAAGACAGAAGTTAATGATTTTTTGGATCAAGTTGTAATTGATTTTGAAGCTTTGATCACTGAAAACCAAACTTTGAAGACTAAGTTGGCCGAATCAGAAGCAAACACAAAGCAAGTTGAAGAGATGAAGCAATCTGTTAACTCATCAATTTTGATTGCCCAAGAAGCTGCTGAACGTTTGAAGAAGCAAACTGAATCAGAAGTTGAAGCTACTCGTAATCAAGCTGAAGAGCAAGCCCAACAAACTGTTTTGGAAGCAACTGCCAAGGCTAATAAGATTGTGACTGGTGCCAACACTGATGCATCACAAATCAAGGCTGATTCAGATCAAGAAATTGAAAAGTTGCATGCTGAAAAGGATGCATTGACTCAAGAATTGTCATCATTCAAGGCTAAGTTGACTGGAATGTTGCAAAATCAAATTGATTTGGTTAACAACGATAAGAACTGGGACAAGGTTGATTCTTCTGCAGCCAAGATTACTTCAGCTCCTGCTTCAGAAGCACCTGTTGCGCAAGAAGTTGCTCCAACTAGTACACCAGATTCATTGAGCGAAGACGATTTCGAAGCAGCCGTTCAAGCTAAGTTGGCCGAATTTGCAAGTGCTAGTTCAGAAGCACCTGCAGAGCAAGCACCTGAAACTTTGGTTGTCTTCCCAGAATCTGCAGCAGATGATGATAAGTTCTTGAACAAGGACTAATTCACATTTAATTTTGCCATCAAACACAATCGCACAAATGGTTGTGTTATAATAAGTTTAGTTTTTTGACCAAACGATATTTGAGATACTTTAAAGCGACCTGGAGATGGTGTGAGCCAGGAAAGTTAAGCCAAATATTTATCAGCAAAAGACCAACTTTAATACTTAATGAGGCCCAAAATGGGTGAACTCGGGTGGTACCACGTTTGTAGATGACGTCCCGCGCTGATAATTTATCGGCGAGGGGCTTTTTATTTTGAGAATACGGATTATTGATAAGAGAGGAAGATGACAATGAAAATCAAAGATACATTGAACATCGGGAAGACTAAATTCCCAATGCGTGGAAATTTGCCCACGACTGAACTTCAACGTGAAAACGTGTGGTTTGAAAATAAAGTTTATGAGGCACGCCAAAAGTTAAATGAAGGTAAGCCAACGTTTATGTTGCATGATGGACCTCCATACGCCAACGGGAATATTCATATCGGACACGCAATGAATAAAATCTCTAAAGATATTATCGTGCGTTATAAGTCGATGAATGGATTCCGCGCGCCATACGTTCCTGGTTGGGATACGCATGGTTTACCAATCGAGCAACAGTTGACAAAGAAGGGTAAGGATCGCAAGACGGTTGGTCCTGTGATCTGGCGCAAGATGGCCGAAGAATTCGCACGTAAGCAAGTCAAGACGCAAATGGCTGACTTTAAGCGTTTGGGTGTTTCAGCAGATTGGGATCATCCTTATTTAACTTTGTTGCCAGAATTTGAAGCAGCACAAATCCGCGTCTTTAAAGAGATGGCGAACAAGGGTTACATTTACAAGGGTAAGAAGCCAGTCTTTTGGTCATGGTCTTCTGAATCAGCTTTGGCAATGTCAGAGATTGAATACCATGATGTGACTTCGCCCACTGCTTTTTATGCCGAGCAAGTTAAAGATGGCAAGGGAAAGGTTGATTCTGACACGTATTTCGTAGTTTGGACGACGACTCCTTGGACGATTCCTGGTTCGCGTGGAATCTCTGTTAATGCAAACTTCAAGTATTCACAAGTACAACCAGCTGACTCAGATAAAAAGTATTTGATTGCGACTGAATTGTTGGCAAAAGATGCTGAGATGTTTGGCTGGGACGAATATGAAATCTTAAATGAATTTACTGGGCAAGAGCTTGAATACATGACAGCGCAACACCCATTTTATGATGATGTTGAATTGCTCGTGATGTTAGCTGATTTCGTAACGTTGGATGCCGGAACTGGGTTGGTTCACACGGCACCAGGCTTTGGTGAAGATGACTTCTTTGTTGGTCAGAAATATGGTATTGAAGTTGCGGTGCCAGTTGATTATCAAGGAAAGATGTTGCCAGAAGCTGGGGCTGACTTTGATGGATTGTTCTATGAAGATGCAAACGCTGTGGCTTTGGATAAGTTGGCTAAGCAAGGAGCATTGTTGAAGCAAGAAGACATTACCCACTCATATCCATTTGACTGGCGGACGAAGAAGCCGGTGATTTATCGGGCAGTTCCGCAATGGTTTGCTTCAATTGAACCTTTCCGTGAGACATTGCTAAATGAGTTGGATCAAGTGACTTTTTCTCCTGAATGGGGTAAGAAGCGTTTGTACAATATGCTAAAGGACCGTGGCGACTGGGTCATTTCTCGTCAACGGGTCTGGGGTGTGCCATTGCCAATTTTTTATGCTGAAGATGGAACGGCGATTTTGGAAGAAGAGACAATCGAACACGTTGCGCAGTTGTTTGCTGTGCATGGTTCGACGTATTGGTTTGAAAAAGAAGCTAAGGATCTTTTGCCAGAAGGTTATACAAATGAGCATTCGCCAAATGGAATCTTCACCAAAGAAACTGACATCATGGACGTCTGGTTTGATTCAGGAACTTCACATCAAGGAGTCATGGCAGCTCGTCCTGACTTGGAATTCCCAGCAGATTTGTATCTGGAAGGTTCAGACCAATATCGTGGATGGTTTAATTCATCATTGATTACTTCTGTCGCTGCGACAGGTCATGCGCCGTACAAGAGTATCCTTTCACAAGGGTTCACGTTGGACGGTAACGGCGAGAAGATGTCAAAATCAATTGGAAACACGATTGAGCCTAATGAAGTCGTTAAGGAGATGGGGGCTGAAATTATTCGTTTGTGGGTAACTTCGGTTGATTCTTCACAAGATGTGCGGGTCTCAATGGATTTGTTGAAGCAAACTTCTGAAACTTACCGCAAGATTCGCAACACGATGCGCTTCTTGTTGGCCAATACGGCAGACTTTAATCCAGCTGAGGATGCAGTTGCTTATGCTGATTTGACGCCGGTTGATCAATATTTCTACGCGCTCTTTAATGAGTTGGTTAAGACTTTGAAGGCGAGCTATGATCGTTATGATTTCCAAGCGGTGAACAAGGCAGTGATTAACTTTATCAACGTGGATTTGTCAGCGTTCTACCTTGATTTCAACAAGGATGTCTTGTATGTCGAGGCGCCAAAGGGTCACTTGCGACGTTCAGCACAAACGGTTTTGTACAAGATTTTGGTGGACTTGAATAAGCTCTTGTTGCCAATTTTGCCTCATACGGCCGAAGAAGTCTTTGAGTATTTGCCAGCTAAAGATGGTGACTTTGCTTACTTGACTGAAATGGCGCAGGTTGAAGACTTGGGTGACACGACCACGTTGCTTGCAAATTGGACTAAGTTTATGGACGTCCGTGATGCGGTCAATAAGGCTTTGGAAGTGGCGCGTAATGAAGAGTTGATTGGTAAGCCGGCCGAAGCAGCGGTGACGTTGTATTTGACTGACGAACAAGCTACTTTGATTGATGCGCTTGATCAAGATGTGCGTGTAACATTGTTGGTTTCACAGTTGGCATTGAAGAATGTGGCTGAGGCTGACGGACAAGTTCCAGAATATGATGGATATAAGATTCTGGTGCAACATGCAGCTGGTGAAATGTCGCCACGGGATCGCATGTATCACACGGATTTGGGTGCTGATGCTGATTTCCCAGAATTGTCAGCACATGAAGCAGAAATCATTCGTGAAAACTTCCCTGAGGCCTTGACTGAGGGATTAGAATAAAAAAATTTAAGGCAGATTCTCTTGATTGGTTGAGGGGATCTGCTTTTTTATCGCTTGCAAAATGGATTTATCGCTCGTTTTATCGCTCAAAAAACGAGCGATAAAGTGAGCGATAAATTTCTTTGCTAGATGTGGATGCTCATATAAGGATACTTCCAGAGCGAGGACCTCACAATCTTGTGAAAAAAATGATAAAATGAATAAAAGCATCGCAAAATATTGCGTTCTTTTTGAGGAGGAATAAAATCATGAGCAACGAGCAACGAGCAACGAGCAACGAGCAACGAGCAACGAGCAACGAGCAACGAGCAACGAGCAACGAGCAACGAATAATCTAACTACCAATACATATTTGGTAGCTAGTGATATTTTAGCTACCAGTGTTACCGCAGAAAGTGCGGTGGCATAAATGACTACTTTTAATGAATTAATTCATCAAATTAATGATACTGCTGGGGATGTTCAACGCGAACGTGGAACATTGTTTGAAAAACTCGTAGTCGCTTATTTAAAAAATGAGCCCACCTACAAGAATCTGTACACAGATGTTTGGATGCTAAGCGAGGTTCCTGCAGAATATGGAATTCCAAACAAAGATACGGGTGTTGACATCGTTGCTCGCCAAAAGAATGGGGAGCTAACAGCTGTTCAAGCGAAGTTTTATGACCACAAAGTTGGTAAGGATCAAATTAATTCTTATGTGGCAGAACTTGGGAAGCATTACTATCAAAGTGGGATGATAGTTTCAACGGTTGACGATTGGAATAGCAATGCCCTTGAGACGATTAAAGATAATGAAAAAAATATTGAAATAATTGGGTTGTCTGACTTACGAAATTCTCAAATTGATTGGTCGCAATTTACTTTTGAGCGGCCAGAACATGTCGTGGTAAAAACTCACAAAACATTGCATGGCTATCAAGAAATAGCGTTGCAGAATGCACTTAAGCATTTTGAAGAACATGATCGCGGACAGTTAATCATGGCGCCGGGAACTGGTAAAACTTTTACTAGTTTGAAAATCACAGAAGCATTGGCAAATAAAGCAGGTCGACAGTTTAAAGTATTGTATTTGGTTCCAAGTATTCAGTTGCTAAGTCAAACTTTGCGTGGTTGGAATAATGATACTGAGTTAACCATCACAAGCATGGCTGTTACATCAGATCGTGATGCATCACGTAATAACGATAATACAGAAGATATTAAGGGATCTGATATTGGGTACCCAGCGACGACTTCGACTCCCAAGTTGCTAGAGAATTGGGCTGATATTCAAAAGCAGAGCAAGCAGGATGAGCTGTTTGTTGTTTTTAGTACGTATCAAAGTATTGATGTAATTGGAAAAGCGCAGAAGCAAGGGTTCCCAGAGTTTGATTTCATTATTGCGGATGAAGCGCACCGAACAACTGGTGCTCATGAATCAAATCGCGAAGATAGTGCGTTTTCAAAAGTGCATGACAATGCGAACGTTCAAGGTGCTAAGCGGATGTACCAAACAGCAACGCCAAAGATTTACGGTGAATCTGCTAAGAAAACCGCTAAAGAGAAGAGTATTCTGGTTTCTTCGATGGATGACGAAAGCAAGTATGGTGAAGTTTTTTATCGGATGGGGTTCGGGCAAGCGGTTTCTCATAACATTTTGACGGACTACAAAGTCATGGTGTTGGCCGTGGATGAGGCTGCGATTCAAAAAGATATGCAACGGACACTTGCTGATCCAGAAAACGGACTGAACATAGATGATGTTGGCCGAATTGTTGGGATTTGGAACGGGATGATGCGCCGAAATGGGTACAAAAATCCTGTTAAAAATAGTGCCTATGACGGAGCTCCTCTGGAACGCGCAATTGCCTTTACCCGGACAATTGCTGATTCAAAAAAAGTTTCGGATCAGTTCGTCAATGTTGTTAATGAATATTTGGGTGGAGACGAGGCGGAAGAACATGTTTCATTGGCGATGCGTCACGCTGATGGAACCATGAATGCTTTGCAAAAAGGTGAAATATTAGATTGGCTAGCTGACCCAAACAAGCCAGATGATGAAGCGCGAATTGTTTCAAATGTGCGTTTCCTAACTGAAGGAATTGATGTACCAACTTTGGATGCGGTTATTTTCTTAGCGCCTAAAAAGTCTCAAGTCGATATTGTGCAAGCAGTTGGCCGAATCATGCGTAAGGCGCCAGACAAAGAATATGGCTATATTATTTTGCCGATTGTAATTCCGACTGACGAAACACCGGAATCAATTTTGGATAATAATAAAAATTATGAAGCGGTGTGGCAGGTCATCAATGCTTTGCGTTCAGTCGATGAACGTTTTGAAGCGATGATTGATAAGATTAATATCGCTAAGCCAAAGCAGTTAAAGGTGATTGGAATTGGTGGTGCGCCGAGTGAAATTAATGATCATGAAGGTACAGTTGGAGCTGGTGAAGAACCTAATAACGTGCAAACAGAGCTAAACCTTGAATGGGATAAGTTTGAGGGAGCTATTTACGGAAAGATTGTTGAAAAGGTTGGCGACCGGAAGTATCTCGAAAATTGGTCGAAGGATGTTGCTAAGATTGCACAGCGTCAGATTGATTGGATTAAGACGAAGCTAACGGATAAGACAGACCCAATATCAGTTGAGTTCAAGAAGTTCGTGGCGTCATTGAAGCACAACATCAACGAAAGTATTGATGAGAATCAGGCAGCTGAAATGTTGTCACAGCATTTGATCACGAAACCAGTTTTTGAGGCACTGTTTGATGAGTATAGTTTTGTGAATAATAACCCAGTTTCTCAAGCAATGGAAACGATTATCGTAGAGCTTGAAAAGGCTGGCTTTGCGAAGGAACAAGAAAATCTGGAACCGTTGTATGAATCGGTGCGGATGCGAGCAGAAGGGGTTGAAAAGTCAGCGGATAAGCAAAAGATCATTGTGACCCTGTATGATAAGTTCTTTAGTACGGCCTTTAAGGAGACGACTGAACGGCTTGGAATTGTCTTTACGCCGGTTGAAGTGGTTGATTTCATTGTGCATTCAGTTGATGATGTCTTGAAGGAACACTTTGGTAAGTCTTTGGCGAGCGAAGGTGTGCACATTTTGGATCCGTTTACTGGAACGGGAACTTTTATCACGCGGACGTTGACTTATTTGAAGGAACAAATGGATGCCGGTGAGATTACCTTGGCGGATATTACGCGCAAGTATTCGCAAGAGCTCCATGCCAATGAGATTGTGCTGTTGTCGTACTATATTGCGGCAATTAACATTGAGTCGACTTTTGATGAAATTTATGATGCTGATAATACGACGTACTTCCCGTTTGAAGGAATTGTGTTGACGGATACGTTTGAGAGTACAGAAAATGAGGATACTTTGGATGATGCTTATTTTGGTACCAATGATGAACGCTTGAAGCGCCAGCAGGAAGTGCCAATTACGGCGATTATTGGTAATCCACCGTATTCAAAGATAAAATCTTCAGCTAATGACTTCACGAGTATTCAAAATTACCCAATTTTAGATTTTAAAATTCAAAAAACATATGCAAAATATACAAATGCTAATTTAAAAAATTCGCTACAAGATTCGTATATAAGAGCAATAAGATGGAGTACCGATCGTATTGGTGATACTGGAGTGATTGCATTTATAACTAATAACGGGTATTTAGATTCCCCATCTTTGAATGGGGTTCGTAGAGTGTTGACAAAAGAATTTAATCACATTTATATTGTTGACCTCAAAGGTGCAGCTCGTGGTCTTAGTTCTGAATCTATAAAAAAACAAGGCAAAAATGTTTTTGATATTATGACTGGAGTAGCAGTAGTTGTGTTAGTCAAAGATGGTTCAGATAAACATATTGTTAATTACCATGATATAGGTGATGGCCTATCAAAAAAAGATAAATTTAACAGTTTATCTAGTAGTGATATTAGCAGTTTATCATTTAATAGAGTTATTTTAGACGAGAATGGTGATTGGATAAATCAAAGAGATAAAAACTATGATATGTATTACTCATTAGGTGGTGAAGATAATAGCATTTTCCAAAATAAATTAGTAGGATTTAATACCAATAGAGATTTTTGGGCATTTAATTTTTCTGAATCAAATTTATCAGAAAACATTAAAAGAATGGTTAATAATTATAATTCAGAAATTAGTAGATTAGACAGCATAAATGAAACTCATGATAAGATAAACAATTTAAATAATGATGAATCATTTATTTCATGGTCTCGTGGGTTGAAAAGAAAGTATGTTAAAGGTGAGCAATTATTCTTTAATGAAGGTAGCATTATGCTTACTCAAGCAAGACCCTTTACTAAAAAATATGTTTATTATGATAGAAATTTAGTTGAAATGCCGGGAAAATTTGATTCCGTTTTAGAAGATAACGGATTGTTGTTGTATACACCAGGTCCTGGAGGATCAAAAACATTTTCAGCATTAATTGCTAGAGGTCCTATAAATTTACAAGGATTTGGATTTGCTTCTAAAACACAAACTTATCCTATTAAAATTAAAGGCTCAGGGTTAGTCGGTACAAGTGCTTATAATGTTACAGATTCAGCAAAGCAATATTTTGGATTACCAGATGAAAATTTAATCTATTATTCGTATGCCGTTATGCATTCGTTGGAGTATGTTAACAAATATGAAGATGAATTATATAAAATAGTACCAAGGATTCCATTATTAAAAGATAAAGAAAAGTACGTTGAAATTGGTCGCCAACTTGCTGGCTTACATCTGAACTACGAAAATCAACCAAGGTGGGCTGGAGTTCAAGTGGAAATTACAGGTAGTGAGCCAAATTATCGTGTGAAGAAGATGAAACACCCTAAAAAAGGTGTACTGGATACGATTGTTTACAATGACAGCATCACTATAAAAAATATTCCGGAGTCAGCCTATGATTATGTCGTTAATGGACGTCCGGCGATTGAGTGGATTATTGATCAGTATCAAATCAAGACGGATAAAAAATCAGGTATAACTGACGATCCAAATGAATTCAGCGATGATCCAAAGTATATTTTAAATCTGTTGCTGTCCGTGATCACGGTAAGTATGGAAACTAATGAGTTGGTTAGTCAGTTGCCAGAGTTTGAGGTGATAGAATGAAGGAACATCAAGATAAATTAAGAGCCTTATCTGCCAATGATAACCTAGCCGGTGAACATTATGATAAATATAAAAGGTATTTAGATGATGCCCTTAGTGAAGATAATCAAAGAAAAATCAAAAACATTGCCATAACTGGAAAATACGGGAGTGGCAAGTCCTCAATTATTGACACATATTTTAAAGATAATGATGCTTACCTGCGTGTTAGTTTTGCGACGTTTGATAGTGATGAAAAGTCTAAGGGAATTAATAACAAAGAATCTAATAATAGTGAGTCTGATAAAGTTATAAAGAATGATGGCGGGCCAAATATTTTTGCAAATATTATTAATCAGATAATTTATCAGTTGGATGTTAATAAAATACCTTTAACAAAGTTTAAGGTGAAGAAGCCACTTTCTAAAGATACTAAAGTTGGGTTGATAATTGAGTTGGCTTTAATATCAACGTTATTCGTTCATTTTGGTTTGGGAATGTCAAAGTACGTCATAAGTATTCGACTTATCATAATTTTTGCATTAGGTTTAGCGATAGTATGGAAAGCCTTATCAAAATTTGAAATCAATCGTTTAAAACTATCTTTTAAACTAGTTGACACTGAAATTGATATGGGAAGGGATGATTTATTTGAACGGTACACTGATGAAATAATTTATCTCTTTGAAAACTCTGGTAAATCAATTTTAATTATTGAAGATCTTGATAGGTTTAATGACTTAAAGATTTTCGAAAAATTACGTGAGTTAAATACAAAACTCAACTATACCAGTAAAACAAATTGGCGCTTCATATATTTGATTAAAGATGATTTATTTGTAAATAAAAATGATCGAGTTAAGTTTTTTGATGAAATCATCCCAGTAATTCCGTTTATAACCTCCAATAATTCGTTTGATAAATTACGTGATCTATTTGAAGGAGATGGCATTGATATAAAACTGCTGAGGATTTTGGGTGTCTATATAGATGATTTTAGAATTTTGCTCAATATAAGCAATGAGTACAAAGTATATTTTGGTGCAGCAGAGAATCAAAATAAAAATGAATTACTCGCATTAATTGCATATAAAAACTTGTTTCCAACTGAATTCGATGATTTACAGAACGGTAAAGGAAAGCTTGCAAAAATTGTTAATGAAAGTAATCAGAATATAAGAGATCAGATTCAAAAATTGAATGAGCAACGTGAAGAACTAAAACTAAAAAAAGAGACGGTAGCTGCCACGAATGAAGTTGAATTTTTAACTCTTTGGTCGATGAATAATGGTTTAGATTTTTATCAGTCTGGGCGAGGTGGTTACAATAATGTACCCAATTTGAGTATCTCCAATATTGCACATGCAAAGCAAGTAATAGAGCAAGATCTTCAAATAGGAAGTCTTAACCAACAAAATGCACCAAAATATTCAGAATACAAGCAAGCTAATGCTGATTATGCTGATGGACTTGCAGTTGTGACATCATTTGATGGGCATATTGTGGAAATTTCAAACAAGATCGAACAATTATCTGAGCTAAAGTTAAAGGACGTTGATCGTAACGCGATTGAGGGGGAATTTAGCGATATATTGTTTGCTTTAATTAAGTATGGGTTTATTACCGGGGATTATTTAAACGTTATTAACCATTATTATGGTGATCAAAATAATCTAGTATTTATGAAAAGAATTTTTGCAGGCCTTGAGAAGGATAAGTTTGACTTGAAAATCACTGATTTGGCTGGGCTGAATGAAAATTTGGATGACACAGATTTTGATAAGAATGAAATATTAAATTTTGACTTGTTTAATTGGTTGTATTCAACTAACAATGACAAAAGGCTTACTCAGATGATTAAAACTGCTAATCATGGTGAGAATACTTTTATTGAAGAAGCAATTAATCTAAATCCCGAATTATTTGATGCAGTATTAAAGGTGCTTCCAAATATTCACTTTGATTTAACTAAATTACTTGAAATTAATGTGAATAAGATTATTTTGGAAAATCTGTATGATGATACCAAATCAAATGGAAACATACTCGTTGGCTGGATTTCTAACTGGAATCAAGGACAGTACATTGAACTACTGAACAACGAAACTGTCTATGGACACTTAAAAAAAGCTGTAATTGAAAATCTATTAAATAAATTGGAATTGAATCAAGTGTCTCACAAAGACTTATGGACTAATATTTTGCATAATCATAAGGCAATTGTTGATGAAAATAATGTAATTATATATTTTGACGAATTTGGGATTGATATAAACCTAATCAATTTTATTAATGAGGATAATATTGAATTTAAAGGTAATTTATCACAAGAATTTTTTGATGATGTAATTGCTGTTAATGAAATCAACGATGATAAATTTAGTGAGATATGGGCATCCTATCAATTTGATAAAAAGTATTCAGTTGAAGATATTATGGATCAAGAAATAAACAAGTTGAGTCTATTGTTATCGTATGGAGTGTTAACAATGACACAACAGATGATTGAATATATTGTGAGTCAAAAAATTGAATTACCCAAAATATATAATAACCATAATTTCAAAAATTTTGTTCTGGAAAATAAAATTAAGTTAAATGATATTTTAGTTAAAGATTTATTGAAGCAAGATGATGAATATAATGAACAAATCTTCATGCGATCAATTCCAGCATTAACGAAATCAACAATGATTGATTATGTTGAAAAAAATATTTTATTTGATGGCAAGATATTAAAAATTATGAATCATCACAGAGGGGCTCAAAACTTAAAAGTTGATGAAACAGAAATGTCAATAAAACTATTTAAATGGATGCAAGAAAATGGATACATTGAAAGTTATGATGTTTTGCAGGGCAAAATGAAACCGAATTTTAAGAAGAAAAATTAATATGTGCAGTCCTAGTTAAACTTTTGAATTGGGTTGGTATATTTTACATGAAAAGTTTAATTTTAGTTCGGAATTATCGTATATACGGTTAAAACTGGTGGAATAATTTTGTAAAAAATTTTGTTAAAACAAAAGCTATTAGGTGATGATGGACGTTAAACGTTTATATAACAGCCTAAATATTCAGCATATTAAACTCAAATAATGAAATGAAAGAAGGCATTGAAAATGATTAGACAGAAGGTAACGTATAGCGATTTAAACGCCAAGCAACAGGAGCTTTTTAACTTTACGAAGCTTGCGAGTGCATTGATTGATTACAATCTGGTTGCCATAAAATTAGATGATGATTATCTTGGTGCTGATTTTTTGATTTATGACGCTGATAACGATGGTAAAACAATTAAGGTTCAACTTAAGGGGAGAATTAATGTTGAGTCTAAGTACATTGGTAAAAATTTGTATATGGCATTTCCTTTAGAAACGCATGGGGATGAGTGGGTAATTATTGACCATGATAAGTTGGCCGAATTGTGGATGACAGGGAATGAGTCTAAAAGTTGGAACCACGGTCAAGGCGGATATTCAGCGAAGTCAGTACCTAAACAGATTATGGCACAAGTAATTGATATGAGTCTGTATGGTATTTTGAAAATTCACTAATTCGTTAATGCAAGTGTTCAAGCTTTATTCACCCCACCTCACCCATTCAGGCGTACAATATATGTATACAAAGTGAGGTAAAAAATTATGGGCTTTTTCAAACAATTTCTATCAGGTTTAGGCGATACGACCGTGAGCGGTGATGACAATTTTGCATCGTTCTCTGATGGTACGACGGCGAACAAGGTAGGCGACACCACGTTTTATTCTGATGGGACAAGCAAGACGACGATTGGTGACACGGAATTTTTGAGCAACGGTGTCACTGGTAACAAGATTGGCGATACGACATTTTACTCGGACGGAACTACCAAAACCGAGATTGGCGGGTCAACGTTCATGTCCGGGGACGGTGCGGACGATGACGCCAAGATGTGGTAAATAAGATGAGAAATCCACTGGCTGCGGCGGGTGGATTTTTTTATAAAGATGATCTGGTTGAGGTGCCGCTATAGCCAGGAATTAAAAAAATTCAAATTGGATAAAATATGTATATCACGGTACAATAATGGTAATAAATTTGTTTTGGAGGGACAACATGACAACACAAGATAAATTAGAAAAAATTAATGCCGTACAAGACGAACTGCGTGAAATGTATTATGCAGGTGATTTTGGTGAATTGTTGCGTTCTGGTATATCTCAGGACATGATTGATTTTTTACTACAACTAAAAGATTATTATCGGGCAATTGATCAAAAGAAAATCATTGATGGACCGTTTGTAATATAATTTCGAAATCAAGTATCCCCAAAACATCTAAATTCCCTCACCACAAACCAAAGCTTAGGCCCCGCGCTCGTCGCAGGATTTCCTAAGCTTTTTCTTTTAGTAAGCTTAATAAAATGGGCATAATTGTCTGTTAAAATGGAATAACGAACTAGAAATAGCTCGATTTAAAACTGAAATACTCACTTTAAATACGCATAAACAGTCCGGGTGTCACAGGCGGAAAAGCTTGTGATAGCAACGTTTTGGAGCGTAATTAATTTTCTTAAGAAACGTTGACAAATTAGTTGGGTTTATGTATTATTAGTTTATCGGATATTTCGATGTTCGAAATGTTTTGAAAGGAGGTTGATCATGGCAGTTCTGACAACAACGGAAATTATGGACATCATCCCAAACCGTTATCCAATCTTGTATATGGATAAGGTGACGGAGATGATCCCTGATGAATCATTGGTCGCCGTTAAAAACGTGACAATCAATGAACAATTTTTCCAAGGTCATTTTCCCGGTAATCCTGTAATGCCAGGGGTTTTAATTATTGAATCATTAGCGCAAGCCGCTTCTATTTTGATTTTGAAATCTCCTCAATTTGCCGGTAAAACAGCTTATATGACAGGAATTGATGATGCGAAGTTTAAGCAGATGGTGCGACCTGGTGATGTGCTTGAATTGCACGTTAAACTTGGAGCCCTTCGCGGTAACATGGGAACTGTGGATGTTGAAGCGCAAGTAGATGGTAAAACAGCTACTAAAGCAACTTTGATGTTCGTGGTGGCGCCGGATGAAAAATAGGACAGCTGTAAGCGAGACTATGGCAGAAGGCGAATACTCATTTGAACGGGTCAATGACGCGTTAGTGGATGTCTTTAACAATGTAATGTGGATTGAGGAAGCTTCGTTACGCGAATCTGAATACAACGATATTACGTTAAAGGACATGCACATTATTGCAGCAATCGGTGGTAAAAATGATGTTTCTGCGTCTAGGCTCGCGGAAACAGTCCATGTCACACCGAGTACGATGACTAGTGCGATTGATAAATTAGTCCGTAAAGGTTACGTTTTGAGACACCGTGATGAAACGGATCGTCGTTTGGTCATGATAGCTCTAACGCATAAGGGACGAGTTGTTAATCGCGCACATGATGCTTTCCATCGTGGATTAACTCACGCATTGTTTGACCAAATTAAGCAAACTGATACGCTTAAAATTCAGACGGCTGTAATTCGTTTACAAGCATATTTGCATCAATTGGTTGAATAGTAGAGAGTCGTGGAGAAACAAATGGGAAATATCAAGATGACAGGTTTTGCAAAAGCAATTCCGACACACGTAGTAACCAATGATGATTTGGCTGACGTGATGGAAACTTCTGATGAGTGGATTCATTCACGAACAGGGATTCATCGCCGGCATGTGGTGACAGATGAAAACACTAGTGATCTCGCAATTCAAGTGGCTAATCAACTGTTGGTTAACGCTAACATTGAAGCGACGGATTTGGATTTCATTATTGTAGCAACAATGTCACCAGATACGATGACGCCGAGTGTGGCAGCGAGAGTTCAAGGAGCAATTGGCGCAACAAACGCCTTTGCACTAGATCTCGGAGCGGCTTGCTCAGGATTTGTCTACGGATTATCAACGGCCAACGCTCTTCTGGCAACTAATTCAAAACGCGGAATGCTAATTGGCGCCGAAGTTTTGAGCAAATTGCTAGATTGGCAAGATCGATCAGTTTCAGTTTTGTTTGGCGATGGAGCTGCTGGTGTAATTTTGGAGAGAACCACTGAATCTGCAGGATTGGTCTCAGAATCATTGAAAACTTTTGGCGCACAATGGGAAGCGTTGACTGCTGGCAAGATGGCGAACAAGAATTTATTGGGCGAAATCGAAGCTGATGATCCATTCTTTCACATGGACGGGCGAGCTGTTTACGGCTTTGCTACCCGTGAAGTGCCTAAAGCTTTAAATGAAGCGCTGGAAAAGGCCGAGTTAGAAGCTGATGATGTTGATCTATTCATTATGCACCAGGCAAATCGCCGAATTATTGATTCGATTGCAAAACGCTTTGGACAACCGATTGAAAAGTTCCCCATGAATATGGAAGAATACGGTAATACAAGTGCGGCAAGCATTGGAATCATGCTGGTTGAACTGTTTGAGCAAAACAAGCTACACGCTGGACAAACGATTGCCTTAGCTGGCTTTGGTGGTGGTTTGACGGTTGGAGCAGTAATTATTAAGTTATAAAAGAACATATTTCACACAAAATATTTTTTAGAGACGAAAGAGGAAATTAACATGACTAACGAAGCAATTTTTGAAAAAGTACAAGAAATCTTGATGGACCAATTTGACTTGGAAGCAAGCGAAGTGGAAATTAACACTAACATGGCAGAAGATATTGATGCAGACTCACTCGACTTGTTTGAAGTTTTGAACCGTGTTGAAGATGATTTCGACATCAAGTTGGAAGCTACTGAAAGTGTTGCAACGGTTTCAGACCTTGTTGCTAAGATTGCTGAACAAGTTAACAAGTAACATATTGTACTAGTTGTGTAATGTTGGACTTTGGTTGATCAGCGAAGCGATTCTGCCGTTGGATGACCAGCCCCCGCCGAATCTAGGCGAAACTTTTCACGCGGGCTTTAGCGCCGTGAAATTGGCAAATTATTTTGCCATTCGGCATGAATCGTGCAGGGCCATCCGAACGTAAAGAATCTTTAGCGGAGCTGATCAACCTAAAGTACAATATTTTATGCACCACCTTGGTCATTTTATATAAGGCGTGGTGGTTTGAAATGATGATAGTAGGTGATTAAGCGAGGTAGCGGCACCAATTCGACTAAATTTCGGTTAAACGAAATTAAAAGTCGAATGGGACCGTGTCGCCACTTACTATCTTTATTGAAAAGCCACCACGCCAGTGAGAAATGACCAAGTGGTTTCATAGCTAACACATTGTTGCTTTACTGAGTAAGTCCCCAAATAAGGTGGCTTCATTGCGCGAATCATTTCGATGGAGCGTGAAATGAAAGCATCTTGTTGTGGTGGACGAGCATTGAATTGATAGAAAGAGACGAATTAAATCTATGGGTGTTAATTTAACTAACCCACTTTTTGAAAAGCTTGGAATGAAGTATCCAATTATTCAAGGTGGAATGGCTTGGGCAGGAACTGGCGCATTGGCTGGTGCCGTGTCTGAAGCTGGTGGACTAGGAATCATTGGAACAGGCTATTGGCATGCTGACGATGTTCGACGCGAAATTCGCCGAGCACGTGAAGTTACTGATAAGCCATTTGGTGTAAACGTGATGTTGATGTCATGGCACATTCGCGAAGTCTTTGATGTAATTATCGAAGAAGGCGTAAAGGTTGTCGCAACCGGTGCCGGTGATCCATCACCATTTATCGAAGAGTTGCACGAACATGGCGTGATCGTCATCCCTGTAGTTCCATCAGTCGCAATGGCTAAGATGATGGAAAAGAAGGGTGTCGACGCCGTGGTTGCTGAAGGAATGGAATCTGGCGGACACATTGGTAGCTTGACTACGATGGCTTTGATTCCACAAGTGGTTGATGCCGTAAGTATCCCAGTAATTGCAGCGGGTGGAATGGCCGATGGTCGTGGAGTTGCTGCAGCTTACATGTTGGGTGCAAGTGGTGTGCAAATGGGAACCCGTTTCCTAGCTACTGAAGAATCAGAAATTCACGAGAACTTTAAGAATGCCGTTTTGAAGGCTAAAGACGTGGATACAATTGTCACTGGTGAACTGATTGGTAATCGTGCGCGTGTTTTGAAGACAAAGATGTCAAAGAACTTTGTTAAAAAAGAGCGTGAATTGATTTCACAACCAGCATTGACACCGGAGCAACGTGAAGAGCTAGAAAATGGAACTTTGCGCAATGCCGTTGTTGATGGTGACAAAGAAAACGGAGCATTCATGGCTGGGCAAATTGCTGGATTGATTCATGATATTAAGCCAGTTGCTCAAGTTTTAGATGAGATCTGGACGCAAGCGGAAGATTTGTTGAACGGAAAGTAAAGGAAACGATTGTGAAAATTGGAATTCTAATGAGCGGTCAAGGAGCACAAACCGTTGATATGGGACGTGATTTGTATGAAAACGTTCCGGCCTATCGCGAGACATTTGAACGAGCCAGCAAAGTTTTGGGCTACGATTTGATGGCTGAAGTTTGTGCCCACGAAGAAAAGATTAAGCAAACTGAATTTGCCCAACCTGCTATCATGACGATGGGAATGGGGATTTATAATTCATTGCGTGAATATTTGCCAACACCAGCCGGTTTCTTAGGACTGAGTCTTGGTGAATATACGGCTTTAACCGCCGCTCAAGTTTTTGATTTTGAACAAGCTGTTGCAATTTTGGCTGATCGTGGTCGCTATATGCAAACTGTTGGAAATGCGCATCCGGGTAAGATGGTTGCAGCAATGTCAGATGATCAAGAATTGATTGTTGAGATTTTGACTGAATTGCAAGCAGCTGGACACCAAGTTTATCCAGCCAACTTTAACACCTTTAATCAATTGGTCATTGGTGGAATTGCGGCTGACGTGGATTTGGCAGTTGAGAAGCTGACAGAAGCAGGCGTTTCGCGGATGATTGAATTGCCAGTTTCAGGAGCATTCCACACGCCGTTGTTAAATGATGCCGCCGAACAATTGAAAGTTCGTTTGAGCCAAGAAACGGTGCAAGCTGCAAAGCAACCCGTTTACTCAAATACAACTGGAAAAGTGTTCGATGATGTCTTAGCAACTTTGGGTGAGCAAATTGTCAAGCCAACGTACTTTGCACAAGCTTTGCAAGCCATGCTCGATTCAGGCGTTGATACTTTGATCGAATTTGGTCCAAGTGATACACTCAGCAAGTTTGCTAAAAAGATAGCTGGCAAGGAAATCGCGCGGTATAGCGTTTCTGATTACGATTCATTGCAAAAAATGATTAGTATTCTTTCAGAACAGGAGGGTTAATTCATGGAAATTAAAGGAAAGACAGTTTTAGTGACAGGTTCGGTTCGTGGAATTGGACTAGCAATCGCAAAAGCTTTTGATGCCGCTGGGGCGCGTGTGATTTTGCACGGTCGCAGTGGAGCAACACCAGAACTTTTACAAGAATTTAAGCCAGGCACATTAAGCATTGCTGGTGATATTGCAGATGCAGTAGGAATTCAAGCATCAATCGCTGAGCTATTTGAAGAAGTTGATCAGATTGACATTTTGATTAACAACGCTGGAATTACTAACGACAAGCCAGCAACGATGAGCCCTGCTGATTTTGCGAGTGTCGTCAATGTTAATTTGAACGGGACCTTTAATGTGACTCAGCCGATTTTTAAGCAAATGCGCAAGAAGAAGCAAGGGGTCATCATCAACTTGAGTTCAGTGATTGGGCTCATGGGCAATATCGGTCAAGCCAACTATGCAGCTTCAAAGGCGGGAATTCTTGGCCTCACGAAGTCATTGGCTCGTGAAGGCGCAACCAAGGGTATCCGTGTCAACGCAATTGCGCCAGGGATGATTCAATCAGACATGACAGATGTTTTGCCTGAAGCACAAAAGGAAATGATTCTAAATAACATTCCTTTGAAGCGTTATGGTGTAGCGGAAGAAATTGCTTCAACCGCACTGTTCTTGACACAAAACGATTACATCACCGGTCAAACAATTACGGTTGACGGTGGATTGTACATCTAATCATTACAAGTGCTGAGTTACAGATTCTTTATTCAGATTTAGCACTTATTCATAATTTGGAACTCAGCATGCAACGAAATGGAGAATAATATGGCACGCGTAGTCATTACTGGTATGGGAGCAATCACTCCTGTTGGAAATAACGTTCAAGACTTTTTAGATGGTATTTATAGCAATCAGGTTGGAATTGCTCCAATCACGCATTTTGATGCAACAGAAACAGGTGTGACGGTTGCTGGTGAAGTGAAGGGTTACGATCCAGCCGAACGTGTTGGAAAGCGTGAAGCCCGCAAGATGGATATTTTTGCGCAATATGGTGTTCATGCTGCTGGAGAAGCGCTTGAAAATGCTGGCTTGAAAGATGGTTTTGAAAATCCTGAACGCGTTGGTGTAGTTTTGGGAAACGGAATTGGTGGATTGACGACGATTCAAGATAACGTCATCAAGATGAACGAAAAGGGTCCTCAACGAGTTAGCCCAATGTTCGTACCAAACGGAATTCCTAACATGGCGTCTGGAAACGTTTCATTGCGCTATGGTGCTAAGGGTGTGAACTACACGATTTCAACGGCTTGTGCTTCTGCTACCAACGCGATTGGTGAGTCATACTTGCGCATTAAAGCTGGAATGAACGACATCATGATTACTGGTGGAACTGAAGGAACAATCAACGAAATCGGAATCGCCGGCTTTGCTGCTTTGACTGCATTGTCAACTGAAGTAGATCCATTGAAGGCTTCAACACCATTTGACACGAACCGTCACGGCTTTGTCATGGGTGAAGGTGCCGGAGTATTGATTCTTGAATCACTCGAACATGCAAAAGCGCGTGGAGCAAACATCATTGCCGAAGTAGTTGGTTATGGTGCAAATTCAGACGCTTATCATTTGACGAGCCCAACTCCTGATGGTTCTGGTCCTGCTGGCTCAATGAAGTTGGCAATTGCTGATGCTGGAATTCAAGCTTCAGATATTGATTATGTCAATGCTCACGGAACTGCTACTGGAGCCAATGACGCCGCAGAATCAAAGGCGCTTGAGTTAACATTTGGGCCTCAAGGAGTTTTGGCTTCTTCAACTAAGGGTATGACTGGACACTTGTTGGGAGCAGCTGGAGCGATCGAAGCAATTGCAGCCATCGGAGCATTCCAAAAGCATGTTCTTCCTGAAAACGTGGGACTAGTTGAACAAGATCCTGAAACTGTGGGAGCTTTGTTGGTCAATGCGACAAACAAGCAAGTTGATCCAACCTACGTTCTGAGCGCAAACTATGGCTTTGGTGGTCATAATGCTGCGGTGATTTTCAAAAAGTGGGGAGAATAAAGCATGGCATTGAATTTTGATGAAATCCGGCAATTGATGGGTGAACTTGAGACCTCATCATTGCGGGATGTTGAAATCACAAATGGTGAATTTCATTTGCATTTGAGTAAAAATGAAAATGTTGCACCAGTTCAAGTAGCACAAGGCGCAGTTCAAACTGTTCAAACAGCCAATGAAACTCCAGAAGTTACGCCTAATCCGCTTGATAAGCCAGCCAAGCCAGGAGCTGAAATTAAGGCGCCTTTGGTTGGAACTGTTTATTTGAAGCCTAAGCCAGAATCACCAGCATTTAAGCAAGTTGGTGAAAAGGTCGCGGTTGGTGAACAGGTTGCCATCATCGAAGCAATGAAGTTGATGACGCCGGTTAAGTCAACGGTTGCGGGAGTAATTACTGAAATATTGGTTGAAGACGAAGAAGTGGTTGATTTTGATAAGCCACTCTTTATCGTGGAAGAAGGGTAACGGTGAATTTATGTCAGTCTTAAGTACAACTGAAATTATGGAAATCTTGCCACATCGCTATCCAATGCTATTGTTGGATACTGTGGAAGAATTAGAACCAGGTGTGAAGTGTGTTGCTAAGAAAAATGTTTCGATTAACGAAGAAATTTTCTTGGGACATTTCCCAGGCAATCCAACTTTCCCTGGAGCATTAACTGTTGAAGCGTTGGCGCAAACTGGTGCCGTTGCTTTGCTTTCAATGCCTGAATTCAAGGGTAAGACAGCTTACTTTGGTGGAATTAAAAAGGCTCGTTATCGTCAAATGGTTCGTCCTGGAGATCAATTGCGTCTTGAAGTGACTTTGGATCGCATGCGTGGACCAATTGGGCAAGGAAAGGGCGTCGCATACGTCGGCGATAAAAAAGTTACAACTGCCGATTTGACGTTTATTATTGGTGATTAATGTGTTTAATAAAGTTTTAGTCGCTAATCGTGGTGAAATTGCGGTACGGATTATCCGAACGCTCAAGGAAATGGGTATCAAGTCGGTAGCGGTTTACTCAACTGCTGATAAAGATAGCCTCCACGTTAAATTAGCTGATGAAAAAATTGCAATCGGTGGGCCTAAATCAAAAGATAGTTACTTGAATATGAAAAATATCTTGAGTGCTGCTCTTTTGACTGGAGCTGAAGCCATCCATCCTGGGTATGGCTTTTTGGCTGAGAACGAATTGTTTGTAGAGATGGCCGAAGCAGTTGGCCTCAAGTGGATTGGGCCTAACCCGCACGTCATTGAGTTGATGGGTAATAAGGCCAATGCGCGTGAATCAATGCGTCAGGCTGGAGTTCCCGTGATTCCGGGGTCAGATGGCTTTATCAAGAGCCACGAGGATGCTTTGGAAGTTGCCGAACGAGTTGGCTATCCATTGTTGATCAAAGCTGCTGCCGGTGGTGGTGGTAAGGGAATGCGTTTTGTCTATAACGAAAAAGAGCTGTTCGACAAGTTTGCAGATGCGCAAAACGAAGCGAAGGCCTCTTTTGGTGATGACCACATGTACATTGAAAAAGTGATGACTAATGTTCGCCATATTGAGATGCAAGTCATTCGTGATCAACAAGGCAATGTCCTTTATTTCCCAGAACGTAATTGTTCACTGCAACGGAATAATCAAAAGGTCTTGGAAGAATCGCCAGCGACTGGTGTGACTGCTCATATGCGAAGCGAGCTTGGTGAAATTGCGACCAAGGCGGTTAATGCAATCGAGTATGAAAATACTGGAACGCTTGAGTTCTTGCAGGATTCAGATGGTAATTTCTACTTTATGGAGATGAACACGCGAATTCAAGTTGAGCATCCTGTGACTGAAATGGTGACGGGCCTGGACTTGATTCAAATGCAAATCGAAACAGCTGCTGGTGAGCCATTGAAGTTGAAGCAAGCTGACGTAAAGTTGGACGGCTACTCAATGGAAGTTCGTTTGACGGCCGAAGCACCCGAAAAGAACTTTAGCCCATCTGCTGGAAAGATTGATTTCATGTTTTTGCCAACGGGTGGACCTGGAATTCGGATTGACACGGCTTTATATGCTGGTGATAAAATTCAACCATTCTATGATTCTATGATTGCTAAGCTCTTGGTACACGCCGATTCACGCGAAAAGGTTGTGACTAAGATGCAACGGGTTTTGGATGAATTAGTGGTTTACGGTGTCCAAACGAGTGCTGATTTCCAAGCTGCGTTGTTACGAGATCCGCAAGTTTTGCGTGGGGATTTCGATACGCGTTACCTGGAAGAAAGTTTCTTGCCACGTTGGCAGAAAATCCAACCTTTGGCAGAATTAGGGGGCGGAGATGGATTTATTCAATAAAAAGGCGCAGGAAGCCCCTACACCTAAGTTGAAGCGTGATTCTAATTTGAATGATAAGATTCCTGATGGTCTGTTTTTGGCTTGTCCTTATTGTGGGGCGCAAAGTTATTCAAAGCAGTTGGGACGCGAACGTGTTTGTCCCAATTGTTCATATGGCTTCCGTTTGCAAGCACACGAGCGAGTGGAGCTACTAACTGATGCATTTGAAGAAATTGATGCTGATTTGGAATTGCCTGTAAATGATTTTCCTGGTTATCAAGATAAGTTAGAACGTGCTCGCCAACAAACTGACTTGAAAGATTCTGTGTTGACGGGAATTGCTAAAATTGATGAAGAGGAAGTTGCCCTAGGTGTGATGGATTCGTATTTCATCATGGGTTCACTCGGAACGATTACTGGTGAAAAAATTACGCGGTTGTTTGATACAGCCACTGAGCGCAAGTTGCCAGTAGTCTTGTTCACAGCTTCTGGTGGAGCACGGATGCAAGAAGGGATTTCTTCGTTGATGCAAATGGCCAAAACTTCAGCAGCAGTTGCTCAACATCGAGAAGCTGGATTGTTGTTCTTGGTAGTCTTAACCGATCCAACGACTGGTGGAGTGACGGCATCCTTTGCGAACGATGGTGACATTACATTGGCTGAACCGCATGCTCTAATCGGCTTTGCGGGACGGCGTGTGATTGAGCAAACGATTCATGAAAAGTTGCCAGCTGATTTCCAACGTGCAGAAACCGTGTTGCAAAATGGCTTTATTGATGCAGTGGTTGATCGACGCGAATTGAAGACGACGATTGCAACCCTAGTTAGCTTTCACACAAAGGGGGCAATCTAATGGCTTTGTTTAGTCGCGAAAAGACAGCTGCGCAAGTTGTTAAGAAGTCACGTGAAGACACGTACAATGCTTTGGAATTAATTAACGGTATTTTTGATGATTTTATTGAATTGCATGGCGATCGTTTAGCTGGTGATGATCCAGCGATGATTGGTGGAATTGCGCGGTTGAAAGGCCAAGCAGTCACGGTGATTGCAATTGATAAAGGAATCGACATTACTGATAAGATTGCTAAGCGAAATGGCTCACCTGAACCTTGGGGCTATCGGAAGGCACAACGTTTGATTGAGCAAGCAGAACGCTTTAATCGCCCAGTTGTGACATTTGTCAATACGCCGGGAGCATTTCCTGGTAAGACGGCCGAAGATCAAGGACAGGGCGATGCGATTGCGCAGAGTATTTTAAAGAGCATGTCAGTGAAAGTTCCTATGATTGCCATTATTTATGGTGAAGGGGGCTCAGGCGGTGCATTGGCATTGGCAACTACGGATCGCATCTGGATGTTTGAGAATGCCACATATTCAATTCTTTCACCAGAAGGATTTGCCACGATTTTGTGGAAAGATGCCAAGCGAGCTGATGAAGCTGCTGAAATGATGGGGTTGACGGCGCAAAATTTGCTCGATAAGAAAGTGATCGATGCAATCGTGCCAGAATCTCGCAATAAAGCCCGTTTGTTTAAAGGTTTGCAGGATAATCTAGCGAAGCAATTCAAGCTTCTACAAGCATTACCGCAAGCAGAATTAGTTGCACAACGGCGCGCACGTTTCCGGTCATTCTAATAATTAATATTTAGTTGAGGTTCGGAATTTTCCGGATCTCATTTTTGATTACATAATTCGTTTTTCTAGGTATATAATACCTTGGATTTAGTTGGAACGGAGGTTGTTGCGAATGTCAAAATAATTTACCAATTTCACGGCACTAAAGTACGCGTGAAAAGTTTTGCCTAGATTCGGCAAGGGTTGATCATCCGATGACAGAAACCATGTAAATGAAAAAAAAGATGCTACAACAAAACCGCCATTAATCTAATTAAAAAGTTAAGAAAATAGCCTATTAAGCAAGAAAGATTAAAATTTATTTGATTATATGAGATACTAATTTCAAAATGACAATTAGATAAGCATGAAAAAGAGGCATGAAAATGAAAAACTCAAAGCGCAGTTTGGAAAATATCCGGACGTTATCAGATCCGTTTGTAGTCTCAAATCAAATATATATTACGGTGAGCCACGCCCGTGAAAGCGAAAACGACTATGTGAGTGATTTAGCAAAAGTTGTGGATGACGCTGTTGAAATTGTAGTCGAAAATATTACTGATGTTCAAATCGTTGGTGAAAAAATATTTTATCTCAAAGACAATCAACTTTTCTTCCATCACGAAGACAAAGATGACGAACAACTAACTCAGCAAATCAATCAAATTTTACAGTTCTTGCCAACTCCAGATGGCGAGCTTCTTTACTATGTGAGCAAGCAAACAAAGGTCGCTCCATTCAACACAGTTACTGATAAACCAACAATTCGGCGCTATACAAAACTCCATTATAAAAATGATGGCGAAGGTTTTATTGATGAGGACCAAACATTCCAATTGCATTCCATTGATTTGAAGGCAACAGAACGATTAGTGAAAACTTTTTCATTACCAATTAAATTAGCGGATGTGTTTACAAAGAAGCGCATTCTTTTGATTGAGCAGACTAATGATGAAGACGCATTATATCTGGATCAACGCTTGATTGAATTCGATCCAACCCGGGATTTATCAAAGATTTTAGCAGATCAAGAGATTGCTGAAATTGCCGAAGCGACATATAGTCCAGACGGGCACCAGGTTTTGTTTATTGCGACGGATCAAACGTACCGGAATCGTCGAGTTGCGCAATTATTCCGTTACGATGCACATGAAAAGCGTACAGTATTGCAGTTTAGTGCTGAAGAAATGCTCGAAGGTCCGCATGGTGATCTGGTGATTAAGGATCAAAAACGGCATGTGAAATGGCTCGACAATGATACGTATGCCTTTGAAACTGGTTATCATGGCCACAATCGTTTGTATTTGGCATCTGTTTCGGGCGAAAAAGAATTGGTGCGCGATGAAGCAGAAGCATTGTCAGATTTCTTATTCTTGGAAGATACGGCGCTGGCAGTACGTTCAACGGTTGATCATCCATCACAACTAATTAATTTGGCGAATAGCAAGGTTGTATTGGATTTGAACGAAACGTATTTGGCGCATCAAAAGTATGTCTTTAGAAGTCCAGACGGCGAATTTATTGACGGTTGGTTTTTGCCAAATGCGGCTGGAGTAAAAGCGCCGGTAGTTTTGTACGTGCACGGCGGACCGCATGGGGCTTATGGCGAAGGGTTCTTTTGGGAATTCCAACAATTTGCACAAAAGGGCTACAATGTTGTATATGTAAATCCGCATGGTTCAACGACTTACGGGCAGGATTTCATTGAATCCGTGGTAGAACATTATGGTGAACAAGATTTTCAAGATGTTTTGACAGGCCTAGATGTAGCAATCACGCAACATGCTGATTTAATTGATGAACAACAACAGTTTATCGCTGGTGGATCATATGGTGGATTCATGGCAACATGGGCGATTGGACATACGAATCGTTTCACAGCTGCGATTGCTCAACGGCCAGTGACAGATTGGCTCGCTTTAGCTGGATCATCTGATATTAATTATAATTTTGTCGAAACTGACATGGGTGCAACGCCTTATACTCCTGAGGGCCGGGAAACTTTGATTGAAAAGTCACCTTTGACTTATGCACCAAATGTGGAAACTCCATTGTTGTTGATGCATGGTGAATACGATATGCGGACACCAAGTGGTCAGTCAGAAGCGATGTATACAGCAATTAAATTGACGACCGAAGCAAATGTTGAAATGGTACGCTTTCCTCAAGCGTGGCACGGTGTTTCACGAAATGGTTTCCCTAATTTGCGTCTTGCGCGATTAGATGTAATGTTTGAATGGCTCGCTCGATATGGTACACTAGAAGCATAACAAAATCGTTTGGGAGGCAATAACTCCCTTGGAAATAAAAGAAAATGGAATAATATAAATTATGAGCACAGACTTAACAGTTATGCCGCTTGGTGGAATGCGTGAAAATGGAAAAAACATGTATGCCATCACTGTCGGGGAAGATATTTTTGTTCTGGATGCAGGTTTAAAGTACCCAGAAAGTGATTTGCTTGGGGTTGATGTTGTCATCCCAGACTTTCAATATTTAGTTGATAACGCTGACAAGATTGCCGGAATCTTTTTGACACACGGGCACGCCGACGCAATTGGCGCATTGCCTTATTTGCTGAGTGAAATTTCAGCACCATTGTTTGGGTCAGAATTAACCATTGAATTGGCTAAGCTTGCAATTGAAGCAGAGCCAAGGACAAAGGGCTTCGATGACTACAACGTGGTTCGTGGCGATCAAGAAATTGATTTCGGACAAGTTAAGGTTTCGTTCTTTGAAACAACGCACAGTATTCCTGAGTCATTGGGAATTGTCATTGAGACTGAACAAGGTGAGATTGTTTACACCGGTGATTTCAAATTTGATACGACGGCTGCGGCTTATTACCGGACTGACATGTTGCGTCTGGCAGAAATTGGTCGCAAGGGTGTTAAGGCACTTTTGATTGATTCAGCTGGGACGGCCAATTATGGACAAGCTGCTCACGAGTCAGAGATTGCTGATTATATTTACGAAGGTTTCCGCCATCATAGCGGTCGAATCGTGGTTGCTGCGGTTGCCTCAAACATTCAACGAATTCAACAAGTGATTGATGCTTCCTTCAAGACTGGACGTAAGATTGTTTTGTCAGGAAATGACTTGGAAAAGGTCGTGCGGACTGCATTACGTTTGGAAAAGTTGCATTTGCCAATTCCAGAAAACGAATTATTTGTCTCAATTAAGAACATGAAGACGATTGCGCCTGAAGAAACTGTGATTTTGGAAACCGGTAAAATGGGTGAGCCAATTCGTCATTTGCAACGCATGGCGCACGGGGATGATCGTAATATTCAAATTACTGAAGGCGACTTAGTATTTATTACGACTACGCCATCAAGTGCGATGGAAGGTTATGTTGCACGGACTCGTGATATGTTGTTCCGCGCTGGAGCAACAGTTAAGCAGATTTCAACTGATTTGAAGTCATCTGGTCACGCATCTAAAAATGACTTCCAGTGGATGTTAAACTTGTTGCAACCTAAAAACGTGATTCCGGTGCAAGGTGAATACCGCATGCTAAATGCCGGATTCAATGCTGCTCGCGAAGTTGGTTATACTAAAGACAATGCCTTTATCTTAGCGAACGGTGATAACTTGCATCTTGAAGGTGAAAAGGCTGAACTTCGTGGTTCGATTCAAGTTGCTTCAACGATGATTGATGGATCTGGAGTTGGTGATATTGGTTCGATTGTCTTAAATGACCGCCGGATTCTTTCAGAAGATGGTGTCTTCATTGCTGTTGTCACGATTGATCGTAAGAAGAAGAAAGTGATTTCAGTTCCAAAGATCGATTCACGTGGGTTTGTGTATGTTAAAACTTCAAAGGATTTGTTGCGTGAAGCTTCTGATTTGGTTCAAGAAACAGTTGCTGACGGGATTAAGAACACCAAGGAATTCGATTGGGGCAAGCTCAAAGGCTCAGTTCGTGATGCGCTTGGTAAGTTCTTGTACGAAAAGACGCGTCGAAAGCCAGTAATTTTGCCAGTGATTATGGAAGCAAATCAAAATGGTCGGCGTCGCAAGACTTATAGTAAGCCAAATCAAAAGAATGACAATGCACAACCAAATGGTGCAAAAAAGGCGCATGATAATTCTGACGGAGCCAACGCTGAAGCTAAAAATAAGAAGCCACGGCCACATCATAATCGCAAGCCAAATGATGCAACGAAAAAACCTGAACAACAAGCTTAGTTTTTAGATTGAAAATTACCATTAATTAAGGCTAGAACCAACACGGGAACAACTCGTCATTGGATCTAGCCTTCATTGCATTAATAGAATCCACAGATTAAAAAAAGGAGCGTGTATGACTGAAGAAGAGCAAACAAAATTCAATCAATTGGTTCAAAGAGCGCATGAAGCATTTGAAAATGACGAGATTAGTAAGACTTTAGATGCCCTAGAAGCGGCCTATGATATGGATCAGACGGCAGAGTTAAATCAATTCGTGACCAAGGTTTTGTTATCAGATGGGCAAAATCAATTGGCGCACACAATTGCAGACGAATTCGTTGATTCATATACGCAGACTCGCGATTTAGCTGAGCAATATCAAGAGATTGCACTGCGCAACAAGCATTATTTGATTGCCCGCGAATTTGCCTTGGCGACAAAGTGGAATACTGACCTGGAACCAAAAATTATCAAGCAAGAAGAACTTGATCGTCAAGAGTTTACGCAAACCATCCAAACAACGGCGCGCCATTTTTACCATTTGAGCGAAGGTGATCTGGGACAGCAACAAGAACGACTAACGGCTGCGGAACATTTGCCGCTGCGTGAATATTTAGTTGGCGCAAAGTTCACCCTAGTAGATCCATTTTTATTGCCAATCACACGAGCAACAGTTTTGGATCGGCTCAGACGACTTAATATCGATGAACAATTAAAAATGTTGTGGTTTGATGGTTCAGAGATTAAAGTGAACCCTTCAAAATTGATTGCTTTAGACGAAACACCAATTTTCAAGCAAATGATGAGTATTTTAGAAGAAAATGAAATGAAAATTGATTCGACAACGATTCAAGCACTTGAAGCAGGCTTACGGTTGCACTTGTTGATTGCATATCCAAAGTTAGAAGATGTCGTGAAAGACCCGCAGACGTGGGTTTTGGGCATGTTAGCGGAGACAAAAGCCGAAGATTTCAAGGCAGAACCAGAGGCGCAAAAAAAGATTCGGCAACAACTTCAAGCCATTATTTTGACGTTGATGCAGTGATTTCTAAAAAAAGATTTAAAATAAACGGATAAAATTATTTACAAAAGGTTAACTGTCTTATATAATAATTAAAGCTTCTCAAAGAGGAGAAATCAATTAAAGTATTTTCGCACAGGTTGTTTCTGCTATGCCAATTATGGTGTATAATGGGATTAACAACTTTTAAGTTGTAAACATGTTTTCGACTTACGAAAATTAGGAGGATAAGCTTTTGGCTAAGGAACATTACGAGCGCACTAAGCCGCACGTTAACATTGGAACTATCGGACACGTCGACCACGGTAAGACTACTCTTACTGCTGCTATCTCTAAGGTATTGGCAGACAAGGGATTGGCTGAAGTACAAGACTTCGCAGCTATCGACGCAGCGCCTGAAGAACGCGAACGTGGAATCACGATCAACACTGCTCACATCGAGTATGAGACTGAAGCACGTCACTACGCCCATATCGACGCCCCAGGCCACGCCGACTACGTTAAGAACATGATCACTGGAGCCGCTCAAATGGACGGTGCCATCTTGGTTATCGCCGCAACTGACGGACCAATGCCACAAACTCGTGAGCACATCTTGTTGGCTCGTCAAGTTGGTGTTGAATACTTGATCGTCTTCTTGAACAAGACTGACTTGGTTGACGACGAAGAATTGGTTGACTTGGTTGAGATGGAAGCTCGTGAATTGCTTTCAGAATATGATTTCCCTGGCGATGATATTCCATTCATCCGTGGATCAGCTTTGAAGGCTTTGCAAGGTGACCCTGAACAAGTTAAGGTTATCGAAGAGTTGATGGATACTGTTGATTCATACATTCCTACACCAGAACGTGATACTGACAAGCCATTCTTGATGCCTGTCGAAGACGTATTCACAATCACTGGTCGTGGAACTGTTGCATCAGGTCGTATCGACCGTGGAACTGTTGTATTGAACGACGAAATTGAAATCGTTGGTTTGCACGAAGATGTTCGTAAGACTGTTGTTACTGGAATCGAAATGTTCCGTAAGACAATGGATCAAGGACAAGCTGGAGACAACATCGGAGCATTGTTGCGTGGTGTTGATCGTACAGAAATCGAACGTGGACAAGTTTTGGCAAAGCCAGGATCAATTCACACTCACACTAAGTTCTTGGCCGAAGTCTACGTTTTGACTAAGGAAGAAGGTGGACGTCACACTCCATTCTTCACTAACTACCGTCCTCAATTCTACTTCCACACAACTGACGTTACTGGAGTAGTTCAATTGCCAGAAGGCGTTGAAATGGTTATGCCTGGTGACCACGTGACATTCGATATCGAATTGATCGCACCAGTTGCCATTGAGCAAGGTTTGAAGTTTACTGTTCGTGAAGGTGGACGTACTGTCGGTGCCGGAACTGTTTCAGAAATCAAAGACTAATTTTTAGTTATTGAATTTTGAAGAAGTAATACTTCTAAAGAAGGGTTCTACGTCAAATAGGACTGATGAACAAAAAATCAAGTAAATTAACCATTCAAGATCAAGCAGCGGAATTTAAAAGTTCTGTTGCTTTTCTTTCGTAATTTTTCGCGAAAAATGA